>DAOTMJ010000008.1 GCA_035450225.1 Candidatus Hydrogenedentota bacterium | reverse complement strand
TTCACGACTCCGAGAACAAGGTACTCTCATGGATCAAGGCAAGTAAACCGTTTTCGGAACCGTAAACGATCTAAAAAGGTCAAAGAGGTAAACCCGAAGGAGAATGGATGTGAAACGCAATCGTTTGGTGTGGTTGGGCGTGTTGGCGACGGCAAGCGCGGCGGCCATTCTGGCCGGTCCGCAATTTTTCGAGATTACCCGGGAAGCGTTTGCCGACACAGGGGTTCGCTCCACGGCGTATCCGGCAAGTCCCCGGCCCGATCAAGTATGTCTGACTTGGAGCGGCGATCCCCGGACGACCCAGGCGATTCAGTGGAGGACGGCGCCGACAATCAAGAAAGGGGCTGTCCAGTTCCGTGAAAAAGGCGCGCCGGAAAACGAGTACACCTCAATCACCGCGACGGTCGGCGAAGTCAAGGATCCGGGAACCGCGAACGATCCCGTCAATCATCGTTTTTCGGCGGTCTTGGACGGCCTGAAACCCGGCACATCCTATGCCTACCGGGTGGGCAACAAAAAGGAATGGAGCGAATGGTTTGAATTCACGACGGCGCCGCAAACGGCCGCGTCTTTTTCGTTCGTATACTTGGGCGATCCGCAGTTGGGGCTGGACACGTGGGGGCGCCTGCTGCATGCCGCTTATGATCGCCATCCCGAAGCGGCCTTTTACGTGGTGGCGGGCGACAACGTAAACCGGGGCAACAACCGCGAGGAATGGGACATGTTCTTTCATGCGGCGGGCGGCGTGTTCGACCGCCGTCCTTACGTTCCCGCGCTGGGCAATCACGATTGTCCCCGGGGCGAAGGCCCCCGCCTGTATCTGGATCTGTTGACGCTGCCCACAAATGGTCCGGCGAACATCGGGCCGGAGCGGGCGTATTCGTTCGATTACGGCAACGCGCTTTTCGTCGTGCTCGATTCCAATTCATCGGTGGCGGCGCAAAGCCCATGGCTCGAGGAACAACTCAAGTCGTCGAAGGCCGTCTGGAAATTCGCCGTGTTCCATCATCCGGCGTATTCCTCCGCGCCTCGACGCGACAATGCCGAGGTTCGCGAGCAATGGGGCCGTCTGTTCGACCGGTATCATGTGGACATGGCCCTGCAGGGACACGACCACGGCTACCTGCGGACCAAACCGATGCGCGCGGGTAAGGAAGTGTCGTCACCCGCCGAGGGCACCGTGTACGTGATTGCGGTTTCCGGCACGAAATATTATGAACTGGTCGAACCCGATTGCGCCGCGAAAACCATCGCCCGCGTTTCGACGTACCAGGTCATCGGCATCGAAACCGGCCAGGAGAACCGGTTGACCTACCGCGCGTACGATATGGAAGGAAATGTGCGGGACGAAATGATTATCGTGAAATAAGGAAGCGGGCGGAACGGTGGTCCGCATGCGGTAAAAAGGGATATATCGAACCGCTTCTGGCGCGCACCGGCGCAAAATAGCGTACGGCCGATCAAGTCACCCCGCGAAAAATCCCAGACAGGCTGAAACCGCCCAGCAGGCGAAGAGGGCGTGAACAAGGGGTCGCGAGTGCTTCCATGACGACAACCGGCCCAATCCCGCCGCGCCGAGCACCGCCAGGCTCGACAAGGCGCCAAGGGCATAAAACGCCTTGACCGCGCAGTAAAACGGGTTGGTGAGAAAATGGAACAACAGGGCGGCCAAGAAAAGGCCGACGCATAACGCCGCGGGGAGAAGCCCCGTCGAGGCCGATTTGCCGGGACGGATCAGCGCGCCCGCCGCGCCGGCCAGAATCGCAAGCGAGGGCAACAGGGCGAACCACATGCCGGGAAAGACGAACCCATAATTCCATCGGGGCGTCGCGGTGAGATCGGCCATGCCGCTGAGCAGGCCGTCCATCCACACGGTGGAATAGAGGCCGTCCCAGAAACTGTAGATGCCCGAAAACACAGGCCGTATGAGCGCGTCGCCGAACGCCAGCAATTGGGCCGGGGTGCGGTAACCGGGATCCTGCCACCATTCGATGCCGCGGGAGGCGTCCCAGCCGCCGATAAAGGGACGTCCCAGTTCAATCCAGTTGCGGGCGTAGTACCATCCCGCGGCCAGCCCCGCGACACCCGCCAGCAACGCCAGCGCGGCGCATGTTTGCTCAGCCCGGCGGCGCACCGGCCCATCATGGGAAAAGACGGCACGGGCAATTCCCAGAACCGGAGGAAATACGACCAGCAGCGCGGTGACTTTGGCCAATAGCGCCAATCCGATCATGAATCCGAGCGGAATGCACTGTCGAACGCGAAACGCCGCCGGATCCCGGAACAGCGGAAGGGTCATATACATCACGCAGCCGATGAGCAGCCCCGCGAGCGGCTCGTTCGAGATATATTGCGACATGTAGATGTTCATCGGCATCCAGCCGCCAAGAATGGTCGCGAATATCTGCAAGTCGCCGCGTTCGGGAAAGATGCGCCGGGCTGTGCGATAACACAATTCGATTTGGGCGGCGCCGCAGAGAAGAGGGATGATACGAAGCAGGCGGACCGCGGTGTCGAGGGGAAACGCGCTCTCCAGCAATCGAAACAGGGGCGCGCTTATCAGATAGTAAAGCGGCGACTGGAACATCTGCCAGCCCTCGGTCGCGAGCGGAACGCGCCATGTCCGCGCCACATATTCGATGTATTTGAAGTGGCCGTCCTGATCGAAACCCAGATCCAAGGGCAGTTTCCACAGGTTGTTGGCGCCCAGCACCAAGAATCCGCCGAGCACGCACCAACGGACGTTTCCGGGGGTCAGATATCCGCGAATGCCCGGCGCGCGGCCGACGATGAGGCTGCATCCGAACGCCAGGCAGAAGATCATTGCATAGATCGGCAACCGCCGCAGGAACACTTCGGGAACGGCCTTGACGTTTTGCGCGGGTTCATACCGATGGGGCCGACAAACGGGCACGGCGGGCGTCCATGTCTTGCCGTCGTCGCTCGCCTCCCACGACGCGCCGGTGTAAAGATTCAGTTCGGGACACCACGCGATGAGGCACGCCGGACCGTTGCGGTTCAGCACCATGACGCGCACCGCATGCGTACCGGGCACAAGCCTGGGCGCCAAGTCCACCGTGCGGACTTCTTTCCAGCGTTCCAATCCGCCGGGAGCGTCAAGAACGCATTCCCCGTCGAGAAACACGCTGGCCGCGCGCATGCCTTGCAGGTTCAATACCGCCCGGTCCGGTTTCTCCGCAACTGAAAACGTGGTGCGAAAGCCGTGAACGCGCAGGTCGTTCCAGCGCGCTTGCAGCGACACGGGTTCTTCGATGCGAATCCATTGTGCGCCGTGCCGGTCGTACAAGAACGGGATCGCGGGATCGCGCCGGATTCGATGCGCGCCGAGAAACAGCGTCGCGGCAACCACCAGAACACTTGCCGCTATCGCCAACCCGCGCATACCGATTCCTATGACGTTGGAAACAAATAGTTCAGAAGCGCAGAGCCTTCGGCAAAGTCCGGGATCAGAATATCCGCGCCGGCGCGTATCAGACGTTCGCGCTTGTGTTCGTCCCAACCGTGGCCCGCCACCTCGTTCGAGGCGACGCCGATGGCGATGCAGCCGTTTTCCTTGCCATTGCGAATTTCCACGGGACCGTCGCCGACCGTCATGACTTCCGTGCCATGCAGTTGATGCGCCGCGATAATTTCCTTGAGCACCTTTTCCTTCGAATATTCCTCAATCGATCGCACCGCCCCCCAGATTTCATCGAAATAGGGCGCGGCGCCGACCTTGGCGGCCTCGTTCCGGACGTCCTCGCGGTCGGTGCCGCTGAACACGTACAACCTGACGCCCTTGTCGCGCAGCATCCGCACAAAATCGAGCGCGCCGCGCAGGGTCGCCTGTTCGACGGTCATTGCGCCCGATTCCAGTTGGGCGATGCGCTCATTGACCGGGACCATCAGGCGTTCGTTGTAGATATCCTTGTAGCCGTAGGGATCGAGGATCTCCTCTTCGGGCACCAGACCATGCGCGCGGACCATCTCGACCAGTTTCTGCATCTGAAAAATGGTCTGGATGCCCGTGGTTTCGTCAATAACCCGATGCACTTCGTCAATGATGTCCTGCGTGGGCGTGGTCTTGCCGCAGATCATTTCGATCATGACGGGCGCCATGATGTTTTGCCAGCCCTCGCGCAGCAGGCTGATGGTGCCGTCGAAATCGAACAGGGCGTGTTTCAGACGGCCCCGTTCCACTTCGTTGATGATTTCGATTTGCGTTCCTGGAAGATAATTTCGTTTCACGCGCTTCACTCTCCTTCAAACTGCACCAGCACATGCACCGGAAGCCCCGCGAGTTTTTCGCGCCCTTTGAGATCCGGCAATTCCACCACAAACGCCACCTCGACGATTTCCGCGCCGAGTTTTTTCACCAGGCCGGCCATGGCCGCCATCGTCCCGCCCGTCGCCAGCAGGTCGTCCACCAGCACGACCCGGTCGCCCGGTTTCAGCGCGTCGAGATGGATTTCAATCGTGTCCTTGCCGTATTCGAGGTCGAAGTCCTCGGCGAGGGTCGCCGCGGGCAACTTGCCCTTCTTGCGCACCGGCACGAACCCGATGCCCAATGCATAGGCGAGCGCCGCCCCGAAGATGAACCCGCGCGCGTCCGCGCCCACGATGGCCGTGATGCGCTGGTCGGCATATCGCGCCTTCCAACCTTCGATGATTTCCCGAAACGCCGCGCCATTGCCCACAAGCGTCGTAATATCCTTGAATTGAATCCCCGGTTTTGGAAAATCCGGGACATTGCGGATGATCGCTGCAAGATCCATGGTTTCCTCCATCGTTTTTCACGAAAGCGGTAGCATGACGCTTTTGTCCCGTCATTTACAAGCCCGCCTGAATTCGGCCGCGTCAACGAAAAATTTTTCCACGACAACGGCCGATTTCAGGTTTGCGGCATTGCGGCTTCGCGTCGGGATTATTTTTGACCGCCATGGCCCTCAAGAAAAAACACCCGCCGGCTTTCGGGGATCAATCCGCAGCATTCAGAATGCCGATGCCGGGATGCTGCCGCCCCTGTTGTTCGTAGTCCAGGCCGTAGCCAACGACAAAATGGTCGCCGATGACCATGCCGGCGAAATCGGCTTCAATGTCCACGCGGCGGCGCGACGGCTTGTCGAGCAGCACGCATACGGCGGCGCTGGCCGCGCCCTGGCCCCGCACCCATTCGAGGATCGCCTGGGAAGTCCGCCCCGTATCGAGGATGTCCTCGACGACAACGACATCCCGTCCGGCAAGCGGCGTTTCGGGCAGATAGCCCAGCGCAACCGGCCCGTTCGACGCCGTCCCCTCGTAACTTCGCGCACGGATGAAATCCACCAGCACGGGAATCGTCATCCGGCGCATCAGGTCCGCGGCGAACACAATGCCGCCCTTGAGCACGACAAGCAGCACGATTTCGCGGCCCGCATAACGACGCGACAGCGCATCCGCAAGGGCCTCGACGCGCTGCGCGATCGTTTCGGGGCTAATCAAGGGCGTCACGTTCATCGAACACCTCCACTTCGACAATCCGCCGCGTATGCGCCGTGACGGCCACATGGGCGTCAATGGCCCGTCCCACAATCCATGCGATGCGGCCGCCCGCGAGCAAAAGCCATTGGGCGTTGCGTTCGGGAACGGACACGCCGGCGTCCACGAAATAGTCCTGGAGTTTTTTGGTTCCCGTCATGCCGAAGGGAGTGAAGCGGTCGCCTGCCCGCCACGGCCGCGCCGCCAACGGTCCGTGCAACGCGTCCGCGTCGAACACCTGCCGGGCCGGCGTGCAATACGCCCGCCAGTCGCGCGGTTCGACGGCCCTCGCGGGCGACACGAGGAAGGCGCGTCCGCCCACGCAAGTCGTGCCGGGACAGGCAATTTCCGTTTCGGCAAGGGCGCAGGCGTTCGATTCGACATAGGCGAACCGCCGTCCGTTCCGCAATCGGAATCCCGATCCCAGATCGCACTGCCGGCCCGTCGGGCCATTACACACGAACTCGATCCCTTCGCGGATATGCCCGTAGTCACAATCCGCGCCGTTGCGCCACGCCAGCAGCAACAGCACGCGGCCTTGCAGCGCGCGGTCCATGGCCGAAAAACGATTTCGATCCAGCCGGTTGTCCAGGATGCCGCACGCCTCGGCTTCTTCCGCGGCCATGCGGCCCAGCAGCCGATCGTCGTCCTGGAGCAAGGCGGCCGTGCGCGACAACGCCTCGACCAGGTTGTGGTTGTAATCCCGTGCCAATTCCGGCAGAAGACGGCATCGGACGCGGTTGCGGAAATAGCGCTCGTCGGTGTTCGATACGTCCATTCTGAATTCAAGTCCATGATGTTCGAGGTATTCGAGTATCGCGTCGCGTTGGCAATCCAGCAACGGCCGTACAATCCGCACGCCATTCTGTTCGCGCCGATAGGGAATGCCTGAAAGGCCGCGTCCCGAAGCGCCCCGCAACAGCCGCATCAGCACCGTCTCCGCCTGATCGCCCGCGTGATGGCCGGTGGCGACCGCTGTGTACCCGCAGGATCGCGCAATTTCGACAAGGAAGGCGTATCGCGTCGCCCGCGCGTGTTCTTCAAACGACACCCCCATTGCACGGGCTTCTTCCGTCACGTTTCTCTCGCGGACATGGCACTCGACGCCGAGGCGGGCCGTCCATTCGCGGACCCATGCCGCATCCTGCGTGCTTGCCCCGTGCCGCGTCAAATGATCCAGATGCGCGGCGCCCGTCGGGTATCCCAGCGCGCGCAAAACGTGCAAAAGGCACACGGAATCCGGTCCGCCGGACAACGCCACCAGAACCCGATCGTCCGGCGCAAGCAGGTCATGATGCCGAATGGTCTTTTCGGCGCGATCAAGCAAAGATCCCATCCCATACCTCGTGGAGTCTGGCGGCGGTCGGACGGCCCTTGTTCGACTTCGGGACTTCAGGATGCCGGCAGGCAAGGAACATCGCCCGTTTGCACAACGCCATCATGCATTCCGGCCGAAATATAGTATATCCTGTCGCATGGCGGCAAAATACCTGAATCCGCCGACGCCGGTTTGATGCGTTGCGGTCCAAATCGGTACCATACCCTCATATTATGAGCCAAGATTCCTCACCCGACACCGCGCGAGCGGGAAAGTCCCGCCGCGAATGGCTTGCGCTGGCGGCAATCCTCCTGCTGGGTCTCTTGTTGCGTGTCTGGTATTTGGACGTGATTCTCGACGCGCCGGATTTCGCCGCGCCGCAACAGGACCCGGATGTGCAGGATTACTATGCGCGCGCGTTGATTTCGGGCGACTGGTCGGTGCGCGAAGGCTGCAACGATCCGCACATGCGGACCACACCGTATTTTCGTCCGCCGGGACACGGCTACCTGCTTGCGGCCATCTACTGGCTGGCCAACGGTAATTACCTTGCGCCGCGCCTTTTCAATCTCGCGCTGGGACTCGCGAGCATCTGGCTCGTATACCGGCTGGGCAAGCGCGTGTACGGCGCGAAGGAAGGGCTGATCGCCGCCTTTTTCATGGCCACCTATTGGGGGTTCATTTACTGGGAAGGCGAACTGAACGATCCGGTCGTGTTCGTTTTTCTGGTACCGTGCCTGTTTCTCGCGTTGCGTGCGTGGGGAGACCGCATGACTGTCCGCTGGGCCGTCGTGATAGGGCTTATTTTTGGGATTTACGCACTGATGCGGCCGAATATTCTGGCTTTCGGTCCGTTTGCCGCCGCATGGATGGCGTGGATCGCATGGCGGCGCGGATCGATCGCGCGCATTCCGGCCTCGTGGGCCGCGCTGTTGGGGGTAACCCTGCTGACGATCGCCCCTGTTACGGTGCGCAACTATGTCGCTTCCGGCGAATTCGTGCCGATAGCCACCTACTTCGGCGAAAATTTTCTGATTGGAAACGGCGAGGATTCCGACGGCGTGACGCCGTGGACCCCCTACCTGCAACGGCTTGAAGGCACGGGCAGTTGGTCGGTATGGGACTACGACAACGTCGTCAAGGGACTTGGCAAGGAAGTGGGCAAGCCGGATCTGACCCATTCGGAAGCGTCGAAAATTTTTACCCGGCAAACGCTGGCCTACATCGGGGAACACAAATGGCGGACCTTCAAACTGGCGCTCGCGAAATGCGTGTTGTTTTGGAGTCCAAAGGAAATCACGTGCAACAAGGTCGTCGAGGCCGAGAAGGCCTTCTACGCGCCATTGAAATACCTGCCCGGATTTCCGTTGGCGGCGGCTCTTTTCTTTTTCGGCCTCGCCTTGCTTTTATGGCATGAATGGCGGCAGCCGGTTTCGCGCGAGGCATCCGGGGCGGGCGTCACGCGCACGGAAATGAGCGTGCTTATCCTTGTGTTTATCGCGGTCTATTTTGCGACATTCATCCCGTTTTTCGTCAATGGCCGCGCCCGGATTCCATTGATTCCGCTTTTCTTTCTCGTTGGCGCGTTTGGATTGCGCCGCATGGGGGATTGGGCGCGCGAAGGCCATTGGCCGCGGACGGTCGGGGCGGGGGCGGCCTTGGCGGTCCTGTACGGTTTGGCATCGGTCTCGTATATTCCGTATGAGCCGGATCGTGCGCGATGGCACTACCAACGGGCCGACTCGTTGTTCCGCATCGGGAAAATTGACGAAGCCATCGCCGAGGCGCGGAAATTATTGGACATGGAACAGACCGCGGCCTACATGCACCAACGGCTGGGCAACCTCTTCAACGCGGCGGGGCGGACCGTCGAGGCGTCGGCACACTATGACGCCGCGCTCAAGCGCGATCCGGAATTCCAAGACCTTTACTACCTGCAAGCCCAAGCCTTGCAGGATCAGGGCAAGACGGATGAAGCCGAACAATATTACCGGCGCGCCCTTGAACTCAATCCCTACGATGCGCGCGCCCACAATGAACTGGGCGAATTGCTCGCGCGGAAAGGCCTGACGGAGGAAGCTGAAAAACATTTCGAGGAGGCGTTGCGCGTCGCGCCGGATTACGGCGAGGTGCTCGAACGGCTCGACACGATGCTGTCCCGGCAGGGACGCGGCGAGGAAGCCATTGCGCGCAATCGCAAGCGCCTCGAGGCGAATCCCAACTTGAAATACGTGCGCTACGAACTGGGCCGGCTGTTGTCGGAACGGGGCCAGTACGAGGCGGCGCTCGAGGAGTTCAACCGCGCCCTGCAAATAGACCCGATGTTTCAGGATCCGCACTACCAGATCGCGCACATGCTCGCGGAACAAGGCAAAACGGAAGAGGCGATGGCGCGCTTCGAGGAGGCGCTTCGGCTCAACCCGGACGACGCGCGTTCGCACAACGAACTGGGCGCGCTCCTGGTGGAACAGGGCAAACTGGCGGAAGCGGAGGCGCATTACAACGAGGCGCTGCGCGTGACGCCCGATTTTGGACACGTTCTCGACCGCCTCGGGCGTCTGTTGACCGCGCAGGGCCGCTACGACGAGGCCCTCGCCCGGTATGAAAACGCGCTCCGGGTCAATCCCAACAATCAGGATGTGCATTATCTGCTTGGCCGCGAACTGGTGCTGCAGGGGCGAAAAGACGAGGCGGCGCCCCACTTTGAAGAGGCCATCCGGCTGAATCCGGATGATGCGCGCGCCCATAACGAACTCGGTGAAATCCTCGCGGAGCGCGGCAAGATTGACGAGGCGATGAAACATTATGAAGAGGCCTTGCGCGTGGATCCGCAGTTCTCGTACGTGCTCAACAAAATGGGCCGGATTCTGGCCTCGCAAGGCAAGTTCGACGAGGCGGTCAAACGGTACCGCGACGCGCTGGCGATCAATCCCGACAACCAGGATGTCCATTACCTGCTTGCCCGGGAACTCGGCGCGCAGGGCAAAACCGACGAGGCTGTCGCGGAACTGAACGAGGCGCTGCGGCTCAACCCGGACGACGCCCGGGCGCATAACGACATTGGACTGGTCCTGATGCAGATCGGCAAGCCGGAGGAGGCCATCCGGCATTTCCAGGAAGCGCTGCGCATCGCGCCGGATTTCACACTGGCGCTCAACAACTGGGGAAACGCCCTGGCCGGCCTCGGAAGGATCGACGAGGCGGAAGAACGTTATCGAAAGGCGCTGGAGGTGCGCCCCTCGGACGAGTATGCCTATTACAACCTTGCGGGTCTCGCGGAACGCCGGCAGCAATATGACACGGCCATCGAACTCTATCACAAGGCGATGAAGAACAGTCCCTCAAACTCGAACATTCCAAACGATCTGGGGCTTCTATACGCCAACCTCGGCAAATCCGAAGAAGCGATCAAGTGGTATCAGTACGCGCTGACGGTCGATCCGCGCAATCCGACGGTCTACAACAATATCGGATACGAAGCATACAAGCAGGGCCATTACGACGAAGCCATCAAGCAATACGAAAAGGCGCTGGCGATCATGCCCGATTATGTGCTCGTATTGAACAACCTCGGCACCGCGCTGGCCGATCAGGGCAAGCGCGACGAGGCCATCGCCCGCTATGAAGAGGCGCTCAGGGTCCGGCCGAACGACGGCAACATCCACAACAGCCTCGGATACCAGTATGCGTGCAAGGGCGATGCGGAAAACGCCCTGAAACATTACCAAGAGGCCGTCAGGCTGATCCCGCGATTTCCGCTCGCCTACAACAATATCGGGAATTTGCTGGCCGGCCAGGACAAACTGGACGAGGCCATCGCAAACTACCGCAAGGCGATAGAAATCCATCCGCGCGAACCGTATGGTCACTGGAACATCGCGAACGCACTCATGAAAAAAGGACAGATGGAAGAGGCCATTGCCGAATATGCCTTGGCGCTGGAATATGCCCCGGAAAACGCGGATTTTGCCAACGACCTCGGTAATGCGCTCGTCCGTGTCGGACGCATTGACGAAGGCGTGCGATACTATGTCCGCGCAACGGAACTCGATCCGAAACATGTCAGCGCCCACTGTAATCTGGGCGCCATCTATGCCGCGGCCGGCAGAAATGAACAAGCCGCCACACACTACCGGCATGCGCTGGCCGCCAATCCCCAGGCGGAAGCGGCACGTAAAGGTCTTGAAAAACTGGGCTTTCCGGCACAATAAGAACGCGTTTCAAACACCTTCTCCCCGTTCTCCCCGTTTCGCCCTTCATTACTCTTCGTGGGGTGTCGAGCCGCCGGACGCCGACACAGGCCGGGTCAGAAAACCGTCGAAAGCCAGCGCTCCGTTCCGGGCGTGCGCGTTCAACGCGGCATGCCCCAAGCCCGAAATGAAATCGATCACCGGATCCAACCGGCGGACATCGGCAATAGGGGGAACGTTGAGGAGTTTCCATTGCGGGGCATGCTGGACAATCTGGCGCAACAAAAACCCGGCCCGATCCCAGTATATGCGCAAAGCCGCATCAGCCTCGCTCGGAACGCCTTCGCGTGTTTCCGCGGCTAATTGCGCCATGACCGGTTCGCGCGTCGCCGCCAGCCAGTCGTTTCCGGCCCGGCCCAGGCACAGGGTGAAATCGCTGCCCATCCATGGAATACGAAGACCCGGCTCGCCGTTCCATTCCGCCGGATACGCGGGGCTGTTTTCCGCAATCGCCGCAAGCGGATGAGCGGCGGCGGCGTTTGCCCCGCGCATGACACATGCCAGCACCGGGAGGGGAAAGACGGAAGCCGTTACCACATCCGTCAAGGCCAGTGATATCTCTATGATGTCGTCCTCCCAGCCTTCGGGCAGCGAAGGCACATCCCACCGGTCCCACGCGTCCGCAATCAGTTTTTCCCATTCGTCCGGGCAGGCCTTCCCAATCCACGGCGCCATTGCGCGGGCCGCATCGGCCAGATGGGCCGGCTTACGGACGCTTATGGAAAGTATCGGCGGCTTAGCCCAACTGTCCGGCAGCACAAGGGGACGTTCCGCGTGCTCCATCCGCGCCCGAATGCTTCCGGACACCGGCAAACCGGGCACGGCCTGAACCGATGCCTGAAATTCCTCCGGTCCGAAATGGCGAAAATGAAGGGCGTCGAGCCGCCCTTCATGCCGGACGGCCACGCCGTCTTGCAACACCGCCGCCACATAGTTTTCGGACGGCGAGAGGATCAAAAATCCCTGCCGCCACGCATAGCGCCACCCGGCAAAGGAAAAAGGGGGATTTCTCGGACCTTCCAGCAGCCGCCGGCATCCATCCACAGCGTGCAACAAAAGGCCCGGACGGAGACAAACACCCACGCCTTCCGGCGCGGAGGCGACAACCATGCGGCCGCCCATCCAGACCCGCCAGCGCAGAATCGTCGGGCGAATTCCGAGTTGGATCCGCGTTTTTCGCTGAAATTCGCCGATAAACTCGTCGAACGCTTTCGTGGCGCCTTCCCCTTCCGGCGTTTGCGACAGGGCCGCGCAAAAAGCGCCGGCATCATGGGCCGTGATTGTCCATTGCGCGCCGGAAGGACGAAACCCCGTCATCGGCGAGGTCTTGATAACGGCATCCGCGAGAGCCAACGCGCCCAGTATCGCTCCGGCGGCCAGCAATGGTCCCCAGCGTCGCGCCCAACCCGCTTTCATTCGGAATTCCAGATGATTTCCTTTTCCCTGTCGCGTTGCGCCTCCAACGCGGCAATCGCCTCCGCCAGTTCGGCCTTGAGACGGTTGAAGTCCTCCAGCGACCCGGCCGCACGCAGTTTGTCCTCATGGGACAGTTTCTGTTCCGCGATTCGGGCCTCGAACCGTTTTTCGATTTCGGCCATGCGCGCTTTTTGTTCGTCCGACAGTTTTTTGGTGGGTCCGCTGGTCTTTTCCAAACGTTCCATCGCCAATTCATACGCACTTTTCACGACGAGAGATCCTCCACGGCATTCAGGCCGGATTACCGGCCCTACACGTTGAATTCATCTTCCAGAATGGCGGCAATAAACCGCTCGACGGAAACGGGATAATAATGGCTGTCCGGGGTAATGATAACGCCGGTCGTGATGTCTTCCATGCGTTCGAGTTCATCCAAGGTGGCCGCCAGGGCCGATTCAACGGGTTCCTTGAGATGTTTCACGGTGATGTATTCCGATTTGCACTCGACGGGCCTGTCGCGAAATCCCAAAAAACCGAACACGCGCCCCATCAACTCCAAATCAACATTTTCCTCGCCGAACACATCGCCGTACGTCGGATTATAGCGGGAAGGCCGCAACACAAAACGGGGCGACACGTGGACCCGTCCACGGACTTCGGTTGTGGAGAATCCATGTTCGCACGCGCCGCCCAGACACACGTAAGGCAGTTCATGGTAGCCGCTGATGATTCCATACGTGGGCCGGCGGATAATTTCCGTGCGCCGGAAAATCTCATGCATTTCAGATCGGCCAAACGGCATGTAAAAACTCCTGTATTTCAGTCCTGAAAGGGCGTGGCCCGGTCATCGCGCAAACCATTGGGCCAACCCGATTTTAACAAAACGGGTCAACGGCGCCGGCACGGGCGGATTGGCGCCGGCCACGGCCACGTACGCCGTCTTGTTCGCCGGATCGCATATCAAGGCGTGCAACGTTTCGGTGTCCGGTCCGCCAACGGGCGGATTGGCCAGCAATTGCGCCGCCGCGGCCACATCCATTCCTCCGGGAGGCGCCTCTATCTGCTTGCCAATCCAGTCGTAGCGTTTCCATGTGTTTTGCATTTTGAGCAGGGGAAGGGCCGCCTGCAGATTTCCGGCATCAATACCGTATTGGGCGCCGTATCGAAGGACCAGTTTGAGCAATTGGGCCTCGCCGATCGGGTGGTTTGTCCGCCGGATCGCGTCCTTCATCGCCCAGTGCCCGGTTCGCTCCGTTTCCTTCGGGTCGAGCGGACCGAACACGCCGCAGGAGACGGCATCCACCTCAAGCGCCCGCGCGCTTGGAATTTTTCCATCACCCATTATGAAATTCCAGCCCGTGGTGCGCGGGCCTTTCTCGATGATGGCGACGGCCTCGTCGAGCGTGGCGGCCTTTTCGAGCACCCGCCGCATCAGAAGCATCAGGGGAAGACCGTCGAAGGTCTCTTCCGAGGACACCGAGGTCATCTCCCCAATCGTGATACCCTCCGCGTTCATTCCGCTGACGCTTCCGATCCCCCCGGACCAGCCCGGCATCATGAATGGAATGCCTCCCTTGGGCCGCCAAACGAGAATGACCGCGTTTTCCTGCGCACCGTCCTCGATATTCCAATCCAGGTTGCGCCCGTGCAGCAACCGCCCGTCTTTCGTCCACTGGCCCCACACCGCGAAATTCGAGCAGTGTTCGGCCGGGGCCGCCGTGCCGGGACGATTCAATTCCGGCGGATCGTTGGGCTTGTGATGGGCGATTTCCGCCTGCGTGACGGCCGTCCGGATATCCTCATAGGCAATGTCCGTCACACCGGCCGCCTCGAGTCCCTTGACCAGCCCCTTCATTTCCTCGATATATTCCGGGGGAAAATGTTTTTCCATGCGTTCGGATTGCGCGGCAATGTATTCCCTGGAATATCCCTTGGCGTAAAAAGCCTTGGCCATGTAGCCTTCCCGGATGATATGCCGAATTTGTTTCGCGAGCAGGCGTCCGTGCTGAAACCCCATTTCGGCCGGAGTTCCCTCCATGACCAGCAGGCATTGGTTGTCCACCCGGAAAAGTTTCCCCGCGCCTTCCTGGTCGATCAGCACCGTTTCGGGTTCCATGACCAACGCCGGAGTAACGAGTTCTTGCGGCGCCGAAGACGCCGTCTGCGCCGAAACCGGCCCTGCGGCTATTGCCGCAATCACCATCATCCCCAACACGAAATGTTCAAAAGAATGTCGCATACTTTTTTCCCAATCCATTCTCGCCACAATGTCTCTGTCAAGTCTACTGGAATGCGCCGGCGCGTGGCAAAGAACGGCATGCGCTCCGCACGCCGGGAACACGGCAAGATGTCGCGTCTACGGTAGAAGCGGCATCTTGCCGCTTTACCATCGCATCCTTTGATCAAGAACACAATGATCAAACGCGCAGACGTTCGTCGCCCAACAAACGGCATCTTTATTGGCTTTCAGGCCTATTTTCGAGCCTCAATACGCCTTTGGGCGCCGATTGTGGAACAGCCGCCAAGACGTTCGGTTGACAAGGGAAAAATAGCGTGATAGAATACGGCCCATGACGGTTGCCCGGAACGGATTCGGGCAACAAGCAGAAGCATCTGCTTCTCACCCGGCGGCGGCGCGCGTGCTTGCCGGCCGGGTTCGCGAAACATGGACGCGGGCGCGATTGTCCCGCTGAACGCGACGCCCATCGGCGGAGGACAGGTGTCTTCCGCCGATTTTTCATTGCGGACGTGTCGGTGGTCGGCCGCCGCAATCAGGCAGTACCGGGGCGTGGTGCCCCCATGAGGAGGATCGTCCAATCGCCAGGATTGAAGAGGAAAAGGTCCGTGTGAATCAGATGATTCGTGCGCGACAGGTTCGCGTAATTGACGAGGAAGGCAACCAACTGGGCATCATGAGTCCCGCGGACGCGTTGCGGGAAGCCGAGGAACGGGGCCTGGACTTGGTGGAAGTGGCGGGCAAGGCGATGCCGCCCGTATGTCGCATCATGGACTACGGGAAATTCCGGTATCAGCAAAGCAAGCGCGCCAAGGAATCCAGAAAACATCAGCACACGATCACGGTCAAGGAAATCAAATACCGCCCCAAGATTGACGTGCACGACTTCGAAACGAAGACCAATCATGTGCGCGCATTCCTGCGGGAAGGCGACAAGGTCAAGGTGACAATCATGTTTCGCGGCCGCGAAATGGCCCATCCGGAATTTGGACGGGAAATCCTCGCGCGGGTCGTGGAAGGCACCAAGGACCTGAGCCAGGCGGATTGCGACGTTTCGGCGGCGAAACTCGAAGGCCGTAACATGTGCATCGTTCTGTCGCCGACGGCGGGCGCCCATCCGACGACCCACCCGGCGCCGCAGGCCTAACGCCGGCGGCGCACGACAGAATCACGGCGGACCCTTTTCAGGACAGGGCAGGGAGATCCTTTTTTGTTTTATCAGGAGGTGCGACAATGCCAAAAGTCAAGACGAATCGCGGCGCGGCCAAACGGTTACGCCGGACCAAGAACGGCCTGTTCAAGCGGAGCAAATCGTTCCGTGGCCATCTCAAAACCTCGAAATCGGCCAAGCGCCGGCGGGGACTGCGCCGCCCGATGGTGCTGGACGCGTCCGATCACAAGCGCGCGCAGGAATTGCTGCCCTACGCGTAACCCGTTGAATCGTTCATAGAGTCTGCAACCCGCCCACCCGGCGGTTTCGGAAAATAAGGAGTCAAGACCATGCCTCGTGCAACCAATGCCCCGGCGTCACGCGCCCGGCGGAAAAAATATCTGAAAATGGCCAGCGGTTTCCGCGGAGGCCATCGGCGTTTGTACAAAACCGCCCGCCAGGCGGTTGAGCGTTCGCTGTGTTTCGCGTACCGTGATCGCCGCGCACGCAAGCGGGATTTCCGCCGGTTGTGGATTGCCCGCATCAACGCGGCGGCCCGCGCGTGCGGCGTCAGTTACAGCCGGTTCATGCAGGGACTCAAGATGGCCAACGTGGACGTCAACCGGAAAATGCTTGCCGATCTGGCGGTGACCGACGAGGTTGCGTTCAATCACCTCGTGGAAGTGGTCAAGGCGCAGTTGGGCGCCACGCCGAAGGCCTAACGTCCGCACCATCAGCCCGTCAGGATCTTTTCAGGCGGAAACGGAAGGACGCGGAGGGTTCAAGGCTTCCGCCCGTTCGTGGGAGGTCAGCCATGCAAATTGTGCCGGCGGTGGACATCCGCGGCGGCCTGTGTGTCAATTTGGTTCAGGGCGATTACGGCCGGGAAACCGTGTTTGGCGAAGACCCCGTTGCCCAAGCCGTGCATTGGCATGAACAGGGCGCGGCTATTGTGCATATCGTGGACCTCGACGGCGCCAAGGCGGGCCACTGTTGTATCGCGCCGCAGTTGAAAGCCATCGCGGCGGCCGGCGTGCCATGCGAGGTCGGCGGCGGGATCCGCGCCATGGACACCCTTCACACGGTATTCGGCGCGGGCGTCGAGCGCGCCATTCTCGGCACCGCGGCTTTTCGCGATCCGGCTTTTCTGCGCGAGGCGGCGAAGGCCTATCCGGGGCGCATCGTCGTGGGCATAGACGCCAAGGCCGGCAAGGTCGGCCTCGAAGGCTGGCTGGAGATCACCGAAACGGACGCGGTTCCGTTTGCGATGGAGGCTGAGGCGGCGGGCGCGGCGCGTATCATCTACACGGACATCCTGAGCGACGGCATGATGGCCGGGCCGAACATCGAAGCGACGCGCGCGATTGCGCGCGCCGTGCGCATTCCCGTGACGGCGTCGGGCGGCATTTCCAGCCTGGACGACATCCGCGCGCTTCGGACGGCCGAACCCGACGGCATTGACGAAATCATTGTGGGCCGCGCGCTCTATCTGAAACGATTCACGCTCGCCGAGGCGATGGCCATTGCGTCGGGCAAATGAAAGTTGAGCATCCAGGATTCCCCCGATGCCGAACGAAATGGCTGCGCGTAAACTCGGCGTGGTTCAACCAGGATCGTCTTGTCATGCTTTCGCATACAATCTGCCAGATGAAGCCTTTTACAAATTTCCCATATATACTGTTCTTGGCGGCCAATTCTGAAAGTGTGTTCTGTCCTGAAGCAGACAAGATCGCAGTACTCGCGATGCCGAAAAGGTATTTTTCAGTCCTGACGTTGCGATGGTGCCACGACAAAGTTCACACGAGCGCGGTTGATTTGTCAGAACGGCAGTACTACCATGCGGCTTGGCTGGCGCCACGCGAGACAGAAAATGACACAAGACCTATCGAGAAAACGACTGGAAACAAAGGCGATCGTGGTCGGATATGCCATGAGTCGCCTTGACCACCGTTACTTGTACTGTAGAGGCTTGAACAGCTGGCGCGAGGCCTACAGGGAAGCTTCCAAATCACTAATGGAGCCAGACGCGACGTTCAAAAATCTGAGAGATGAGTTTGATCCTATTCATCTCAATCCGCGCAAAGGCTGGCACATGCGGCCTTTACGTGCTAACAGGCAAACAGTCATGGAAGAGTTGAAGGAAGTAAGCGACGATGCCTTGATGGTGCTCGTGGAAAAAATCCTGTCGCATGCGGACACCGAGGTAAAGGATGCTATAGACGCACTGGCAAGAATCACGAAGACAGCCGCGAATGTGGCTGAAAGACTGCTAACCGGCAGGCGTGCGGAGGAATATTTCATAGCCAATTGTTCTGACTTGGTGAACGTCCTTCCGCAACATCTTGTCGATCTACGCAATGCTGCTGTTGGGTACGACTTCGGTATCACGCATGACAGAGGAACCGCGATAGAGGTCAAGGGCATCAAGGAACAACAGGGAAACATCCTCTTCACAGACAGGGAATGGGTAGAGGCTAAACTGCGCAAGGATAGATACCTGCTTGTGGTCGTCGGAAATTTGGTTGATATTCCCAAGGCCGTGGTCGTAAGGAACCCTTCTGGCCGGCTGATGGTTTCGTGCCGTTATCAGAAATCAATCAGCGTTACATGGTCATCAACAATATCGATCATATAAGTGTTTATGTAAGAGTTCACCGTCTGGCGGTCATTCGTTTGTGCATTGGAGATAAGTGCGAGAAAAGGGAAGTGCCTTATTGTGCGCGGCCACGATGTGAGGATGTGAGCAAGTTGACAGGCAAGGGCAGAAAAGCAAAAGATACCCCAACATGAGGGAGCCAATTAAATGCACATCGAGTCGGTGGCGATAATCGGCGTTGGACTATTGGGCGGATCGCTGGGCCTTGCCCTGAAGGAGCGCGGGCTGGCCGGCGTGGTGCGCGGCGTGGGACGCCGCCGCGAATCATTGAGCAAGGCACTGGAGGCCGGCACGATCGATTCGGCCCATCTGGATCTGGCCAGCGGCGTTCAGGACGCGGATCTCATCGTGATTTGCACCCCGGCCAGCCAGGTTGTTCCCCTGCTGGATGTCCTTCGGGATATTGCGCTGCCTTCGGCGATCGTTACGGATGTGGCCAGCACCAAGGCTTCCATCTGCGCCCATGCCAACGCGACGTGGTCTGTTCCCCGTCGCTTCATCGGAAGCCACCCCATGACGGGTTCGGAGAAATTCGGACCTGAACATGCCTTCGCACATTTGTATGAAAACGCGGTCGTTGTCCTGGAAAAATCCCGACATGTGGACAATCACGCCCGCAATCTCGTCCGTAATCTCTGGGAATCGGTGGGGGCGCGGATTGTCGAGGTTGAACCGGTCGAGCATGACGCCATTGTTGCGCGGACCAGCCATGTGTCCCATGTGGCCGCGGCCGCCTTGGCTACCATCGCCGTGCGGCAGGGACCCAATGCCCAGCCCTTGTCCGGCAGGGGGTTTCGCGACTTCACCCGCATCGCGGCAAGCCGCCCGGAAGTCTGGCGCGATATCTGCCTGACAAACCGCGCCGCCGTTTTAAGTGGATTGGACGAATTCACCGAGGAACTGCGGCAGATACGGGCGGCCATTGATCGTGGCGACGGCTTGTCTATCGAGGCCTTCTTCAAGGCCGGCCGCGCGGCCCGTGAGGAAATTGTGGGAACATGACATGCCGGATTGCGCAAAGCCGGCAGGCGGGCCCGGCATGACCAGGAAACCGACCAGAGGACTGTTTATCACGTTCGAGGGCGTGGAAGGCTGTGGCAAATCCACCCAGGCGGCGCTTTTACGTGCCTATCTGGAGGCCAGGGGCCGGGCGGTGGTCTGCACACGCGAGCCGGGCGGCACGCCCATCGCGGAGGCGATCCGCCGCGTCCTGCTCGATCCCGCCCACGGCACGATGCTTCCCGTGACGGAACTCCTGCTGTACGAGGCGGCGCGCGCGCAGCACGTCGGTGAACGGATTCGACCGGCCCTTGCGGTGGGCGCGGTTGTCATTTGCGACCGGTTCACCGATTCCACGACGGCGTATCAGTGCGCGGGACGCGGTCTGGGCCACGATGTGGTTGAGCCATTGCACGGGATCGCGACGGGCGGTCTGCGGCCCGACATCACGTTCGTGATAGACGTGCCCGCCTCGCTCGGTTTGGCCCGCAAGGCCGGAATGGGCACGCCCGACCGAATCGAGCGCGAAACGCTTGCGTTTCACGAACGCGTCCGCGCTGAATATCTGCGGATCGCGTCCGGGGATCCCGGGCGCGTTCAAATTGTGGACGGCACGCGCGACGCGGAAACGGTCGCGGCGATGATCCACGGGCGGATCGACACTTTGCTGGAGGGCGGATGAGTCTCAAGGCCGTTCGCGATCAGGATGCCTCGATGCGCCTTCTGGGCAACATGCTGTTACGGCGGCGCATACCCAATGGATTGCTGTTTTGGGGACCGGGCGGCGTCGGCAAGCGCCTTGCCGCCGCGGAAACAGCCAAGGCAATCCATTGCCGGGAACGCGAGAACGACGCCTGCGACGCCTGCCTGTCCTGCCGCAAAGTCGCGGCGGGCAACCATCCCGACGTCGTTTTTCTCGCGCCCGTCAGCAAGTCCCGCATCATTACCGTGGAAATGGTTCGTTCCATGACGGAATTGGCGACCTTGCGCCCCTTCGAGTCGAACTGGCGGGTCTTCATCATTCAGGACGCCGAACGCATGGGTGTTCCCGCGCAAAACCACTTCCTGAAAACACTCGAAGAACCGCCGGGCAATTCCCTGTTTATCCTGGTTTCCGAATCGCCGGGCCTGTTGCTTCCCACGATACGATCGCGCTGCCAGCGCATCCGCTTTGGCGCGCTTCGCCCGGAAACCGTCGCGGAATTGCTCGAACGCACACGGGATCTGCCGCCCGACACAGCGCGGGCGATTGCCGCCGTCGCGCAAGGGCAGATGTCCCGCGCGCTGGACCTCGTGGATACCGACAAACGCGAGGTCGTGGTGGCGGTGGCCAGGCAACTTTCCGAGGGCGCGGATCCGCTGGCCCTGGCGGAAGATTTCGCGGACCGCCTGAACCAGCGCCGGGAAGAAATCAAAACCGCCCTCAAGGCCGAGATGGATTCCGAGGCCTACAAGGAGGCGACGCGCGAGGATCGCGAAGAGATGAAGAAACAACAACTGGCCCTTGCGGAATCGCTCATCCGGCGTGATATCATGGAATATCTTTTCCTTTTCCAGACATGGTACCGCGACGCGCTCGTGCTGAACGTGACCGGCGACGCGAACCGCGTGTTGAATCGCGATCAGATTGACGGATTGCGCGTGATGAAAACCGAAGAACTCGACAAAAAATGCGCGGCCATGGAAAAGGCCAAATTGTATATTGAACGGAACCTCAAGGAAGAACGGGTGCTGCGCGACCTTTTTCTGGCGTTGTCCGAATAGGTCGCATGGCGGAGCGGTGATATGGTGCAAAAAGTAATCGTGCGGCTTCGGCGGCCCACCCGGGTGCAGGTGTTTACCGCGCGCGGCATTGTGCTCTCCCCCGGCGACGCGTGCATTGTGCGTACCGAACAGGGTCTCGAATTCGGCACATGCATGGCCGAGCCGGAAGACTGCACCGAGGAGGAAGTGAAAGGCATCGCGCAGCCGGTCGTTCGCCGGGCCACGTCAAACGATCAACTGACCTTTCAGCAAATCCTCAAGGAAGAAGAACGGGCGTTCGAACTATGCGCCCGGAAAATTCGCGAACGCAATCTTTCCATGCAACTGGTGGATGTCGAATACACCTTTGATCGCCACAAGATCACCTTCCGGTTCACCGCGGAAGAGCGGGTGGATTTTCGCGATCTCGTGCGGGAACTGGCCCACGAACTCAAGGCGCGCATCGAACTCCAGCATATCCAGGTCCGCGACAAGGCCAAGACGGTCGGCGGCTTTGCGGCCTGTGGGCGCGAATTGTGCTGCGCGACGTGGCTGACGGATTTCATGCCCATTTCGATGAAGATGGCCAAGCGCCAGAATCTTTCCCTCAATCCCGCCAAGATCAGCGGTCAATGCGGGCGGCTCATGTGTTGTCTCAGTTACGAAAACGCCAATTACGAGGATCCCAAGAAGAAAAAAGCCGCCGCTGTGCCGGATGCCGCATCCGATCCCGAAACCGCTGACGGCGACCCCGAAGAAATCGAGACGATGGAAGAAGCGGAACCGGACGTTGAAGAAGCGGCCGCCGACTCTGAAGAATCCAGCCAACCTGTCGCTTCGGGCCTTCCGGGCAACGAAAAACCGCGTGGCAAGCGGAAAAAACGCCGCCGCCGCAAATAAGCGCCGGACGACCTCGATCCACGGCCGGTTTCCGGCCAAACCGTGGACAGGCGGACATCGTGGATCCGGCCGCTTCGTCCGGAAGGCAAGCCCAAATTGATTTGCGTTGCGCGGCTGCGTATTCTGGAATCGAAACGCAAATACGAAAAGCCCGCGTGGGCGCGGCGCGCAGACCGGGCGACAAAACGCGGCGGGAGGATTGCAGCATGGCGGACAAGGATATGACGAGGCGGGGATTTTTGAAAACGGCTTCCGTGGGAACGGTGGCCATGTCCATGAGCGCGGCAAGTTACGCGCGGGTAAAAGGCGCCAACGACCGCATTTCGATAGGCATCATCGGCTGCGGAAGCCGGGGGCTTGACGCGCACATGGCGGGCATATATCCGTTCGCCAAGGATCAGAACATCGAGGTCACGGCTGTTTGCGATCCATGGCGAATCCGGCGCGAGATGGCCGCCGCCAAGGCCAAGGAACAATACGGGCGCGAGGCAAGGCCGTTTGTGTCGTACCGCGACGTGCTGGCGCTCGACGACATTGATGCCGTGATGATTGCCTCGCCGGATCATGTCCACACCCTGCATCTCGAGGCGGCGGCAAAAGCCAAAAAAGACGTCTACTGCGAGAAACCCATCTCCATGGATCTCGAGTCGCTGAAGAAAGCCGCCGACGCCGTAAAGGCCAACAACGTGGTCTGCCAGATCGGCACCCAATTGCGGAGCCTTCCGAGTTTCACAGGGTGCCGGGAATTGTACAAGACGGGCATTTTGGGCAAAGTCGGGCGGATTGAACAATGCCGCAACGGCGAGCAGCCCTATTGGTACCACTACCTGAAAGAAGCCAAGGAAGAAGACGTGGACTGGAAAGAATTTCTCCACGACCGTCCCATGCGCCCCTTCAGTTCGGTGCAGTTTACCGGCTGGTACGGATTCCTCGACTTTTCCGGGGGACCGGTGCCGGGATTCGCCAGCCACTATATCGATCTGGTCCATTACATCACGGGCGCGCAATTTCCGTCGAGCGCCGTATGTCTCGGCGGCGTCTACACATGGAAGGACGAGTATGGATTCACCTGCCCGGACCATGTTCAGGCATTGTGGACGTATCCCGAGGGGTTCATGGTGTCCTATTCAACCAATTTCGGCAACGGCGGCAGCAACACCTTCCGCATCCTCGGCGACCAGGGCACGCTCGACATGGTCAACTGGACCAGCCCCGTTCTCACCGCGGAAGGCGGCAGCAAGAACAAGGGCGCCATCCGAGGAAAGAAACCCATTGAGGACGTGCCCACGGATGACCACTTCCTCAATTGGCTCAAGTGCCTGCGCAGCCGCGAAACGCCGAACGCCTCGATAGATGCCGGATATCAGCACGGTGTCGCGATTCTGATGGCAACGCGCGCCTTTGAAACCGGCGAGCGGCAGGTGTACGACCGGGAAAAACGAAAAATCCACAAGGGATAACGAAACAGGCACGCCCCTTGCGCATCTGACGGTGAATCCGGCACGGGGCGAACAGGAGATTGATCGCCATGAAGATGAAACGTCGCATGTTTCTCAAATCATCGGTAGCCGGCTGCGTCGGACTGGCCGTTGCCCGGGATGCCGGGGCGGACGAAACCCAGGAGACGGCGAAATGGCGGATCGGTTGTTACACGCGGCCTTGGGACAAGTACGAGTACCGCGTGGCGCTCGACGCCATCGCGGAAGCCGGTTACCGTTATGTGGGCCTCATGACGACCAAGTCGGAAACACACCTGGTCGTCTCTGTGAAAACCACCCCGGAAGAAGCGCATGCGATTGGCGACGAATGCCGCAAACGCAACCTCAAAGTCGCGTCGGTATACGGCGGCGACATTCCGGTCGCCGAATCGCTCGAGGCGGGCATCAAAGGTCTTCGCGGATTGATTGACTGTTGTGCAATCATCGGCGTCGAAAATCTTATGATGGGCGGCGTCGGCGATCAAAAAATCTTCGATGCCTACTACAACGCCATCGCGGAGTGCTGTCCCTATGCCGCCGAAAAGAAAATGGGCATCAGTGTGAAGCCGCACGGCGGGTTGAATGCGACCGGGCCGCAATGCCGCGCGATTATCAACCGGGTGGCGCAAAAGAACTTCGGCCTCTGGTACGATCCCGGCAACATTTTCTATTACTCGGACGGGAATCTGAATCCGGTGGACGACGCGGCGTCCGTAGACGGAATCGTCGTCGGCATGTCCGTCAAGGACTATCTTCCGCCCAAGAACGTGAGCGTAACGCCCGGCGCCGGCAAGGTGGATTTTCCGAAAGTCATGGCGCGGCTCGCAAAGGGCGGATTCACCTCCGGCCCCCTGATCGTCGAATGCCTTGCCCCGGGAGAACCGCCGGCCCTTCTTGATGAAGCCCGCAAAGCCCGATTGTTTCTTGAAACACTGACCGCCTCGTTGTAAGGCGGACGACGGGGCTGTGGGTTTTTCTTGTAACCGCCGCGGGATTGTTCTATTCTGGATCCGCGGCAACATCGGATTCATGGCAAGGGAGAAAGTCCCATGGCGCGGATTGACGGGCCGGTGCACCGGCTGACCGAATATGAGCGTGCCGTCTGTTATTACACCCTGCCGCGACTGGTGCATCCGTTGACCTTCGGATTGATGGCCATCTACACGGTGTGTCTATTCGAGGCGGCCGCCATTCTCGTTTACGGCGTCGCTTCGGATCAGGACGCCGCGCGAAACCTGGGGGCCGCCGCCATGGCCGCCGTGATTGGAATGGGCGTTGTCACCTTCACCCTTCGCGCGCTGTTGAACGAGGTGCGACAGCGCTGGGCGCTGGCCGGCGCCCGCGGGCTTACCGAACGGGCAATGAATCCCGACGATTCCGAGGCGGCGGATATTCCAGACCCCTTTGCCAGCCACGTGCTGCTACGACGTCCCTTGCCGGCCCCAAGCGACCTGTATGCCTGCACGGACAACGACGGCAACGTGATGTATTTCGTCGAAATGGAACCCGGCGGAGAAACATGGCGAATCAAGGACGCCCAAGAAACCGACATCATCCAAGTCAGGGCGGAAGCGCCGCCAGGCAGTTTCTTCATGGAAGGACAGCCGGCCCGCTTGTCCGTATGCCGGGGTCCCGACGAAGTCGCGCGCATCGTGCGACGTTTCAGCCTGTCTTCGCCAAAAGCGCATATTCAGTGTTGGCTCCCGCGTCCGGCAAAATACAGCCTTGTACGCGACAGCATCTATCGCGAAGGAACGTTGGTGGGACGGTTTTACGAAATTCATCAATCGTTGTATCTGGATATCGAGAAGGATTCGTTTCACGACGCCATTCTCGGGTTGTTCGTTACGTTGTCGTGAGCGCCCGGCGACTTTCTTCGGCTGGGCGCCAAACGCTCAATGGAGGATCGTAATTTATGACGAAGGACAAGGCGGCGCCCAACGCATGCCAGGCGGTCCCCGGAGAAGGCATGTGCCATCTGGCTGAAGGGCTTCAATGTTTCCTGTATGTCACCGACCGGCACTTTCTGGTCCGGGTGCTGTCCTTGGACGAAGAAACCGTCTGTGTGACCTTTCCCGGCAAAGATTATCCGGTCGAGGGAATGCGCGCGGACATGGAATTTCACGACGAAGGGGGCTACTGTTATTATGCGACGGAAGTGTTGCGTGGGCCGACCCCCGGCGAGGAGGGCATCGTGTTGCGCCGGCCCGCCGAAATCAAGCGCAGTGTCCACCGGACCACCTGCCGCATTCCGACGGATCTCACCGTGCAAATCAAGGATCGCGATCATGTGCGGCGATACAATGCCGCGCTGCTGAACATCAGCGCGGGCGGCGTGCTCGTCGAAACCGATGCGCCATTCGATTTTTCCACCTCCATCGAAATGGACTTGTCGCTTCCCGGGGAAAGTCTGCACACGATCCCATGCCAGGTGGTGCAAATCATCCCCGCAGTCGGCGCGCAGGAAAACGGAATGCGCCAACTTTGTCTGAAATACGCCGAATTGCCGCCGGACGCCAATTTATCCATCTCGCATTACATTTGGCGGCGTCTGCAGGAAATGGGCGCGTCGCACTGACGCGGGTAGCGCCCACAACCCAGTTTTTCTTCATGCTCGCGTTGTTCCCAAAATACATCCGGCCGCCACTCTGTTCGTGCGCGTGCGCGTGCTCATGCTTGTGCTCGTCATCATAATCGAATTCTTGAAAATTCTTGATGGGGCCATATAATATTATTATAATTCTATCCTCATACTTTATTGTTTGTCTAAACATGTTCAACCGGCGCGGACAAGTCTCTCCGATCCACTGCCATTACGAAGACGAGTTGTCAGGAGACCTTGGACGTCTCCTCCGTGGGGGAATGAAAATGAGTTCTCCTGAATAATCGCGCAAGCGATAGGAGATGTAGTAACGCCTTGGTTGGTTTACGAGCATGAGCACGAGCATGAGCCAGCCAGACTACAAGGCGCTGACGGACGAAGAACAGGCGGCAGGCGGCACGCGTCTTGGCGTTATTGGGCCGCTGGGGCAGAGAGCAGGTTTCCTTCCGGATCTATGTATAAATCCCGGTCGGTTGGAAACACACGACCGGCCGCCCGGGCGAGAAACTCTTCTTGGGTAAGGGCAAATTCGGGACTGATTTCGATGCGGACGGCCGGCCGTCCCTGATCGTCCCTCGGCACGGGGCTTCCCGCGGCATCGAGCCATTCGGCCCAGTATTCCGCCATCCGGAGCCATGCCGACGTCACGCTATTGTCGCCCTCGAACTGCTTGATGGGTGTGTATTCGCCCGCGCGGGCGATTTCAAGGGCCACCGGTTCGTGGCGAATGAAACGAAGCGCATCGAACACGAACGTTTCAAATTTGTAGCCGTTGGGTTTTGGCGGATTGACGCGTTCGCCGCACTCGTCAATATACGGAATTTTTTTATGCGCGCGATGCCAGGGAAATGAATCGTAAAGGCGGACAACCCGTTCGACAAAATCCAGAGACAAAATATGTATCGCCGGATTCCCCGCTCCGTGAATCATGCGGCCGTTGGCGTCCACTTCAAGCAGTTGCGGATACCGATCCAACTCCGTATATTCGATGACGCGGTACTCGCCGTCACACCGGCAATGAACACCGACGGCTTCGCGCACATGGTTTTTCCAATGGTTCTTTGACGACATCTCCGCGTTGCGCAGGAAATGGTATCCGATGAAATAGGGGTCGGCGACCTTTACGGCCCAATTGTCCACCTGAAAATAACTCAGCGCGCGAATGCCGCGCCGCCGGGCATCGGCGATGACGCCGTTTTCGATCATGGCGGGCAGGCATCCGCCGTGGCCGTTGGGATTCATGGCCAGGCGCCCACGTTCCGCCAGCATGAAACGGCCCTTCTCGTCAATGCACGGCATCATGCGTTGTTTCAGGAAAAAAATATCGGCGGGGTTCAGTCCGAAGTGGCCGTGGGACCGGAAAAACGCGCGCGTGGCGTCCGCGTTCGCGTCGCTGACCATGATGTACCACGGGAGGACGCACCCGTAACGGCGCTGGAGATTGCGGATTTTCTCCGCGTGAAACGCAAATAACGATTTTTTCGACACCGGACCAATCGGATAGGCGCCTTTGGGTCCTTCAAATCCCAGCCGCGTCCCTTGGCCCCCCGCCACGAGAAACAGCCCCACCCACCCCTGGCGCAACGCCTCTTCGCCGGCCTCCCGCGCCTCGACGGCATCGGGACGATCCCCGGCCACTTTCGGAATGAGGGGTATGGGTTCGATGCGGCTGAAACGCTCCTCCGGCGGTTCGCTCAGCACCCATTCTCGAATCAGGCGGCCCACCAGACGAAAATCCACCTGTTCCAGTTCTTCCAGAAAAACGGCGCGCTCTTCCGAATTCAGCGAGGACCAAAAGCGCAAGACGTGTTCCTGGCCCTGTTCGGCCAAAACCGCCTGCGCCTGCTCATGGGTCCACGCCATCAATCCCGTGTCCATGCCCGCCCGTATTTGTCCATTTCGGCCCGTTGAGCGCGGTTGGGCAAGAGCGACGGCTTGGCGCCCTGCACGAATTCATACTTCGATCCACACCCGTCGCAGATGCCATATTCGAAACCGGGCTGTTCAAGGTATTCGCCGCAACGCGGGCAGGCCGGTATCGTTTTCCCGTAAAGAACCGCCGGGTTGTCGAACACCACGCCACAGGCTTCGCACTTGGACAAGGGACGCGGGCGTTGCCAGCACCGGCTGAACATCATGCGTTTTTGGCAAATCCGGCAATACCCCTCGCGCCCCATGACGGGCCGCGTTGGGCTTCCATTCGCGCCGGCATCCTTGTCTTTGTCGCTTCGGCCAAACAACGCCATGGATTATGTCTCCTGCCGTCCCCGCAACCGATTCCACGTAACAACGACACAAAAACACACGCTACCCACTACCCGCATGTCATCTCCCTGTGCGCGAGTCCCGTTTGCTCATCATGTCTTCCCGGGCCATGCTTCCTTACTTTCCTGGATTTGCAGGCGGCGGCGCGGCTGTGGGCGGCGGTTGAGGCGGTTGCGGAACCGCGGGAATGCCGGGAGCGCCGGGAATGCCCGCGGAGGGTGTGTTGCCCGTTCCGGGCGGCGGAACCGGGGGGCGGCCCGCAAGAACCCGCACGTTGTATTTTTCATAAAAGACTTGGTCGCCCGACTTGACGCCAAAGGTGAGCGTTTCCGCCAGCCGGGCCGGCTTGGCGTCGGGAGATGCCGTGACTTCGATGACAAAACTATTCGGGGCATCGCCCGGGGCGGATGTCGCGGACAATGTCTCGGTCGAAGTCTTGAGATCAACTATTTCGATCGGCCGATCCGATTTCACGGTTACCCGGGCCGGCGAGGGCGCGACGTTTTGGCCGAGTTTGGGGCCGGCGCTCACAAGAAGTTGCCGCATCCCCGGCGGCATCACTTCATAGAAAGCCTTGACGTCCGCCCGGATTTGCATTTGCATGATGGGCATCCGTTTGCAGGTTGTCTGAATGCTCAGATTGCCCATGAACGGACCGGCCGGCGCGTCCGGCGTCATGCGGACCGTGATCGCGTATTCGGGACGGTTTGGCGTGGCCCATTCCGCTTCGGGCCGCTTCACGAACGACGCTTCGAGTCCGGCCAGTTGCAGGGGCGGACGAATATCGAGCAGTTCGATGGTCTCCTCGCCGGTCTGCCGAAGGATCACGGTTTTTTCGGCCATGACCCCTTTTTCGATCTCGCCGAATTCAACTTTTTCGGGATCCAACACATATTCCGGATTGATCTTGGCGATAACATTGACCGTCAGGCGGTTGCGCGCCGGATCGTTGGACAGGATGGTCAGCGTCTTGTGTGAAACCGATCCGGAGATCTGCTTCGGGTCCACGCGAACCGTAATGACCGAACTGCCGCCCGGCGGTATATTTTTCTTGTCCTCGTCAATATGGGCTTTCGTGCAACCGCATGAGGTGTTTACTTGCGAAATGATCAAACCGGCCTTCCCTTTGTTCAACACCTTGAGTTCGCGCACGGCGATCCCTTGCGTCTCGATAACCCCGAAATCCAGCGTCTCTTCGGGATCCGTCGCGATGATTGGCACTTCGGTCGGATCGCCGTTGACCGGCGGCAAGGCGCCCGGCGCCTCCTGGACAGGCGGTGTCGCATCGGCCAATTTGCGCGCTTCCTGGAGAAACTGATCTTCCTTGCCCGTCGTTGGGGCTGCGGGCGACACCACCACTTGTGGTTTGGCTGAAAACTTGTAGACGCCGTATCCGACGACGCCGCCGGCCACACCGGCCATGGCAATCACAGCAATTACAGCAATGGGTCTCATGGCTCACTCCGCTTGAAATCTGACTTCATATCGTTTTTCAGCCTCGCGCAACTCGCGCGAAAGCGTTTCATAGATAGCATCCGTAACAACGATATCCAGTTCCATTCCCATGAGCAACGCGCCCACGACAGGTTCGAACACCGGCATCACCGTGCGCGCCAACGGACATACGCGGTGAATGTCCATTCGCATCGTGTCGGCCAGCACCGGGCTCGATCCCTTGAACACGCTGCCCGCCATGACCACCTCGAATTCGTCGCGCTGCATTTCAAGCGCCACGGCCACGGCGCACACCATTTTAGCAAGATACCGTCCGCCCCATTCAAGAATCTCGCACGCCGCGGCATCGCCTTCGTACGCCGCGTCGAACACCAGTTTGGCCATCGGCTGCAAGGCCGATGGCGCCATTTCGCGGCGGTACAGTTTGTAAAACAGTTCGTCCACGTCGCGACAGCCGCCCTTTTCGACGAACAACCGTGTCAGCAGCGTCGGTGGAATGATGCGGTCGCGGGCCTGCCAGACCGCCTGGATTCCGCGCAGGCCGATACTGCTGCCGGAAACCCAATCGCCAAACTCCTCGCCGAGCCCGCCGACACGCGTGTGTCTTCCGGCCCGGTTCACGCCGGCGCACACGCAGCCGGTTCCGCAGGCAATCACGATGCCGTAGGGATTGCGCGTGCCCCCGCGAAGGCCGCCCATCGAGTCGTTGCGGAACACGCGTGGAATCGCCCCGAACAACGGGGTATAGATCGCGCGTTCGAGCATGTCGTAGTCTTCGGGCAAATCGGCGCCGGCAATGCCCATGCCGATTCCGGAAATATCCTTCAGCGCCAACCCAGCCGCCTTCAGCGCGCCTTCGACCGCCTTGCGGTTTTCAACCGCCGCGGGTTCCACGCCGAAACACTCATAATTGCCCGCGCCCGCGCGCCCAAAGCCCAAGATATGGCCTTCGTCGTCTCCCACAAGGCAGAAAGTCTTCGTCCCCCCGGCGTCAATTCCGAGGTAATATCGCTTGGTCTTGGCGTTTGCCACGGTACTCCTCCATGAGTCGTTCCGGCGGATCTGACCGCCAATGACACATCACGCGCGGGGCATGTGCTCCGCGCGTGATGTTTATCGCATTCTCATGCGCGCACCCGAATCAATTGGGTTTCAGCCTCTTGATCTCCGTTTTCGCCTGATCCGCCGCGGGCGTCATCGGATAATTTCGGATCACCTCCTGCATCAGTTCGCTTGCGCGCGCCGTCTGGCCCAGTTTGGCCTGGCAGATGGCCTGATACAGCATCGCGTACGGAACCCGGACGCTCGTCGGATAATTGGTGCGCAGTTTTTCAAACTCGGCTATGGCCTGCTCGTGCTGCTCGAGGCTTTGCAGCGCCTTCGCCTTCCAGAACAGCGCATTGGGCGCGTTCTCGGACGTCGGATACTGCGTCAGAAACGCATCGAACTGTTCAAGGGCCGCCTTGTAATTCTCGCTCGCATAACTCTTTTGCGCCTGGGTGTAGTCCGCTTCCGGATTCCCCGTGCCGATTGGAGCGGCCGGAGCAGCGGCAATGGGGGCTGCGGGCGTTGCAGCCGGCGCTGGGGACGCCGCAGACGTTGCGGAGGGCGGAGGCAAAGGAGCCGCCGGAGCCGCCGGGCCCGGCGCCGGAGCCGGCGTCGCTTCGCGCGATGGACTGTAGACCAACGGCTCACCGGTGGGCGGTGGAATTTCGCCGCCGCCGGGCGCCGCGGGCGGAGGCATCGCGCCCGATCGGAAATACCGCGCCAGCGAATTGGTGAGGTTATCCAATTTTTTCTCCACAAGATTGGATTTCGCGGCGCTTTCCTCGACTTGCGACTGCAACGACTTCAATTGCTGATCGGTCGCGTCGAGCCGGGCGATCAATTCCGCCGTGTTCTGGTTTAGTTTCTCCACCGATCCGGACAATTGCTTGTCCAGACTGGCGACACGCCGCTGGGTGTCGTAGATGGCGTTGGCCTTTTGGCCGCCGCCCATCGTACCGCACCCGGCCGTGAGAAACACCACCGACAGCGCCACCGCAACGGTCCAGCATATTGATCGCATGACTCAGCCCTTTTTTCGGCAAGCCGTTATTTGGTTGCCCGGTTGAACTCGGCGCGGCGATTTTGCTTCCAGGCGGCCTCGTTGTGGCCTTCCGCCACCGGACGCTCCTTGCCGTAGGAAATCGTCACAATCCGGTCGCCCGCAATGCCGAGTTTGATCAGGTGTTCGCGAACGGCCAGCGCGCGCTTCTCGCCGAGCGCCATGTTGTATTCCTGCGTGCCGCGTTCGTCGCAGTGGCCTTCAACCTGGAACATCGTGTTCGCCGGATCGGCCTTCATCTTTTCCGCGTTCACACCCAGAGACTTGAGCGCGTCCGGACGCAGCGCGTAACTGTCATAATCGAAATAGATTTTCTCCAGATCGGTCGCGGGCTTCCACTGCAGCGCGCCTTGATCCACATCCGGCAATCCGCCGCCCGAATCCGTCGTCGGAGTTGTCAATTCAGGGTTGATGGCCTGTTGCTTCTTGCCTTTGCAGCCGCCGGTCAGAACCAGAACCGCCGCCAAGCACATGACCATGATCAATGTCGTAACACGAGCGTTTGTCTTCATCGTTCTCCTCCACTAAAAATTGTCTGTTTCGCGTTGTTGGACACCGGGATACATTGTAACACGCGGCCATGCGCAGTTCAAACAGACAGGCGAAAATGCGCCCGGCCAACCGGCATGTCCGCTGTTTTTTCAATAGTATACTCGGAATACGTCGAAAAGTTTCATTTTTTCTTCAGGGGGAAAATACATAGATAGTATGATAGCGGAAAAGTCATGCCGCGCCCTTGCGCGAAAGACCATGGCGCGCAGGAAAAGGCCATCCCATGTTCCCCGTTGGCGTGATATCTACAAAATATTGTGGTTCACGGGTTTATGGCTGCGGTTGACACTCAAGGTATAGTGGTTTATACTAAGACATCTTGGGCCGTGGTTCATGGACCACCAACCGCAAAGGCCCAATTAGGCCCAACGACGACTGTGGAAAAGAGTCCGGGCGCCTTGAGCGTCCAAACGGAGGCAATCGCAACCTATGCGCTTGCCCGGCGGGAGTCTCGAAGAGAGGCCGCTCCAACAAATACGCATGGGCACTGATAAGCGCCCATGCCTGTGACCGTACTGGAGAATAGCGACCGTGACTTTGAAATCCGCGCGCTGGTGCGCATTGCCTGTTGTCTTGGTTGTTCTGGCGGCCGGATGCGCGACACGCCGCCAAGTTCATCATTTCGGCCCTGCGCCGGCCGCTCGTGTGCGCGCGCAGGAGTTGGGTCCCGCAAAGCCCCGCAGCGTGACGGAACTGGTGCAAGAAGCCAGGGACGCATTCAATCTTGCGAACGCGGCCCATGAAAAAGGCGACCGGGAAGCGGCTCTCCGCGAATATGTCCGCATGCTCGACCGGCTCCGGGAAGCCAACCTTGATCCGATCATTTACCACAACCTTCGCGGCGAATTTGAACGCATTCTGGACGCCGGCGCAAAACCTTCCGAAGAAGGCGCCGCAAATCCCGCGCGCGAGGCGCTCGCCCAGGCCAACGCGGCGCAGGAACAAGGGGATTCCGAGGCGGCCCTTCGCCAATACAACCGAATGCTCGATGTGCTCGCGAAAGCCGTCCCTGATCCGGATGCACTGTACGGCGTACGAGACTCTTTGCGCAATGTGCTGACGACCGGGGAACGAGAAGCGGCCAAATACGACCGGCGGCGCATCCATCCTTCCGCGGAGGAATTGTCGAAGGGGATCATGGCCGAACTCGAAACACCGTCCGTGCTGTCCGACCGCGTGCTCACGGAAATCTCGGAAATCCAAAACCTTTATCCGCGAAATTTTCAGGGGGGACTGGATCGCAGTTACAAATATCTGCCGTATATTCGCGAGGAATTCGCGCGCGCGGGGCTGCCGCCCGATCTGGTCTGGCTGGCCATGGTCGAAAGCCAGTTTTCGCCGAAAGTGGTGTCGCGGGCGGGCGCGGGGGGCATGTGGCAGTTCATGCGTGCAACCGGCGCGCGCTATGGCCTGAAATGTGATCCGTTTGTGGACGAGCGCATGAATTGGCGCAAAGCGACGCAAAGCGCCATCCGTTATCTTTCCGATCTCAATGAACGCTTCGACGGCAGTTGGCCGCTGGCCGTAACGGCCTACAACATGGGCGAAGGCGGCCTTGATCGCGTCTTGGCCGCCGCGAACGGCGAACGCAACCTGTGGAAACTACTGGACACGCCATGTACTTCGGCCTTGATGATGGATGAAACGAAGAAGTTCTATGCCAAACTGCTCGCTTCGATCATCGTCGCCAAGGATCCCGAGCGTTTCGGTTTTGAGTCCAATCCGCAACCCGCCGAGGAAACGGTCCAGATCAAGGTGCGCGGCGCCTATTCGCTTGCCGCGCTCGAAAAGGCCGGCGGATTGCCGGACGGCACGCTGCGGGCGCTTAATCCCGACTTGATTCGCGGCGTAACCCCGCCCAATGCCGAATTCTCGCTGCAGGTGCCCCCGGCGGCGCAAACACAACTGGCCTCGGCGCTGCACAGTGTTCCGACAGTGGGATCGGACGTTTTACGGTCTTGGGATCGCAAACACATTCATGTCGTCAAGCGCGGCGAGACGATCGAAACCATAGCCAAAAAATACGGGGTATCCGCCGATGAGGTCTGTAAAACCAATCGCATCAAAATCGCCAGCCGGTTGACAACCGGCCGCCGATTGACCATTCCGGCGGGCAACATCGTTCCGGTGGAAGTTCGCTTGCCGGAGGCGGAGGCCGACGAACCGGACACCGCCCGTGCGCGGGAAAATGCCCCCGGAAACAAAGGCCGCATGGGCGGTTCGACCGATAAAGTCTATACCGTGCAAAAGGGCGACACGCTGTCCAACATCGCCGCAAAGCACAAGGTAACGCTTGCGGAAGTGCTTTCATGGAATAAAATCAAGAAGCCCGAAGTCATCAATGTCGGGGACAAATTGGTCTTGAAAGGCGCCCAGGATGCGCCGGATGAAACGGCGGATGAATGGCATGTGGTCCGCGCGGGCGAGTCCTTGGCCAAGATTGCCAAGCAATACGGCGTCAAGATAGACGAGATTGCCGAATGGAACAAGATTACCACGATTTCAAAAATCAACATCGGCGACAAACTGGTCATCAAGGGCATGAACGGCAAGGGGCAAGCCGCCACGGCGCCCGTCAAATCTTCCGGCGAAAAACAGGACGGAAGGAACAAAGGGCCGGATAAACAACCCCCGGACGGCCAAAAGGTGGTGCATACCGTTGCCAAGGGCGAAACCGCCAGCAGCATCGCCGCCCGGTACAAGGTGAAAGTCAGCCAATTTTTGGCATGGAACGGATTGACCGCGTCATCCGTTATTCGCGCGGGCGACCAGCATGTGGTCTATGTGCCCGGCGATACGGCAAATACAAACGCCGACAAACTCGCCTCGACGGTTCCCTCCCAACCCGCCGGGGACAAAAAATCGGAAACCGGCAATACAACGCCCAAACGGGTGGCGCTGGCCCAAAACGACGCTGCCAAACCCCAGGAACCCTCCGGAACCATTCATATCGTGGCCAAGGGTGAAACGCTCAGCAGCATCGCCGCCCGCTACAAGGTGAAGATCAGCGACATCTGCAAATGGAACGGCTGGACCAAATTGCCGGTCCTCCAGATTGGCCAGAAGGTTTCCATCCAAGGATAGCGAACCGGCCCGCCGATGGCTCCCCATCAGAAAGCGACCTTGAACGATCGAATCTCGAAGGGCGTAATATCAAAGCAAACCGTTGCTCCCTTGGTCTTGATCGGCGTGTCGTTCTCTTCCATCAAATCGCATTCCGTCACCCGTTTGGGCGTGCGCCCAAAGGTCAATGCCACCGGACCGCGTTGTCCGTAGGCTTCGTACACCCGCACGATCAGCGCATTCGAATCCTCGCTCCGCTTGATCGTGTCTATGACGACGTGGTCCGCGTCCACGCTCGCAAACGCCCCGCAGGGCGGCAGCATGCCTTTCTTCGCGGGCGCCGCGAACGCCAAGAGGGGGCTGTTCAATTCAAATCCCTCCTGGACGGTCCCGTTGCGCCATGTCCACGCATGCGGATAAATAGCGTAGGTAAACAGGTGTTCGCCTTCATCGGCTTTCGGATCGGGATCGACCGGCGAACGCAGCAACGAAATCCGCATCCGATTCCCCTTGGTTTCGTATCCGTACTTGCAGTCGCTCAGCAGGCTGACACCGTAATCGCCTTCGGACAAGTCGGCCCACTTGTGCGCGGGCACCTCGTAGCGCGCGCGGTCGAAATCGGTGTTGCGGTGCGTGGCGCGCTCGATGGCGGCAAACTGGATTTCGTAGGTCGCGTGGCTCGCGCGAACGTTGACGGGAAACGCGGCCTTGAGCAGGACGCGCTTTTCATGCCAGTCCACGTGCGTGACGAAATCAATACGCGACGTATGCGCATGAAGCGTCACGTCCTGCGTGATGACGCTGCGCTCGGTCTTGCGGACCATGCGCACGATTGCGCGGACCGGCCCGGTTTCGACGACCTCGATGGATTCGGCCGGTCGCGGTTCCCACGACACTTCCTCGAAGTTCGGATCTATGTCCCACGCATCGTTGCCGTGCGGACGATCCTCAAACAACTCCAGTACATTGCCGGGTTGGCCCTTCACGAGCAGATCGCGGTGTTCAATCTTGTCGTACAAGCGAGCGATCCGGCCTTTTTTATCGAACGTGAGACGGATGAAATCATTTTCCATTCCTGTGGAAGCCGCTTTCAGCGTATTCTCAACGGAAGATGCGCCCGGCACGACATGATAGGCGGCATAGCCCAACGGCGGCACGCCTTCGGCGAGTATCAGCAGTTCGTTCGGACCGGTCTGTTGGCAGAGCGCCCCGGCGCCGGCGCCGTCAACGACGTGGAAATCTCCCTGAGGCAAAGGCATTTCGACGCGCGCCGCATCCGTCCGCACCCACGACAGGTCGTTGAAGACGAGAACAGGCCGGCCGGGACCGGACGTGTCGATCCGCCCGGCCAGATGGTTCAAGGCCGCCGCGCGCACCGACGTTGCAAGGCCGCGCGCCCGCGCGTAGTCCTGGTCGGCCTGCGCGTACACCTCGGTAATCGAAGATCCCGGCAGGATGTCGTGAAACTGGTTCGTCAGAACGATTTTCCACGCATCATACAGGGCGGCCCGATCGTACCTGCCGCCGTGCATCAACGCCCAACTGCTTAGAAACTCCGTCTGGCGCAGGAGGAATTCCAGCTTGCGGTTGTTGCGTTTCGTGCGCGCCTGCGTCGTCTGGCAGCCACGGTGATATTCAAGATACAACTCGCTGTTCCAGACCGGCAAGTCCTCGAACCGGCATTGTGTTTTCATGCGGTCAATACAGTCCTGGATGCGGCCCAATTCGCATTTCGGCACCCCAACAATATTGCCAAGCCGTTTGCCGAATTCGATCATTTCCATGGTGACGCCGCCGCCGCCGTCGCCATGACCGTACGGAAAGGGAACCTCCTCGAACCGATCCTTCTGCCGGAACAATTTCCACTGTTCGATGCAATCGCGTGGATGCGTGTTGCCGTTGTAATTCAACGGCGGCATCATGCCGAGAATCCGCGTGCCGTCCGCGCCTTCCCACTGGAAAACGCTGTACGGAAATTCCGTAAACCGGCTCCAGGTGATTTTCGTCGTGACGAACGTGTCCACCTGCGCCTTCTTGAAGATTTGCGGCAGAGACCACGCATAGCCAAAAGCGTCCGGAAGCCATGCCGTCGTCGAATGGATGCCGAATTCCTTCCGGAAGAAGCGGTTGCCGTACAACAGCTGGCGCACGACGGCTTCGCCCGACGGCACGTTGCAGTCGTTTTCGACCCATAACGCGCCGAACACTTCCCACCGGCCTTCCTTGACACGCTGCTTGATGCGCCTGAAAAGTTCCGGGTAATGCTCCTTCATCCATTCATACTGGACCGGCTGGCTGGCGAGGAACACGAATTCGGGATAGCGATCCATCAGGTTCAGCATCGTCGAGAAGGTCCGGCCGCACTTGCGCCGCGTCTCCCGCAATGGCCACAGCCACGCCGTGTCAATATGCGACTGGCCCGTCAGGATCAATTTGCCCATGCCGTAACTCGCCTCGAACCGTTTGAGGCCCGTCCGCAGGAAACGTCCCGCCGCGATCAGCGACGCATGGTAAGCGGGCGCGCCCACGTGCTGGAGATCCACCTTGAACATCGCGTCCTTCAGCAATTCGAGCAACTGCTGACGCGGCGTCGAGTTTTTCTCGAGTTGTTCGAGCACGGTGTAAACGACCCGCGCATCCCAGTAGAAATCCCATGCCTCGCGGTGCATCACCGCGATGTCGGCATACTCGAAGTGATGGTATTCGTCGAACCGGACGCTCGGAACCGATTCCAGCGCGATCTCGAAGCGTTCGCCGCCCTTGGATCTTTCGGCAAGGAAAAGTTCGTCGCGGTTGCGATCCAGGCCCTGAAACGGCTGGCCGTTGACGTAGGCAAGCGATTCGCCGCCCGGACGGATCAGCGCCACCACGCATTGCCCTTTCATGCGCTTCGGAACCGCCACCGTCATGCGGAACCACGTCGTCTGATCAAAACCGCCCCAGCGATCATGCACCGAAAACGGCCTCCAGCCCGATTTCGGCATCCGTTCGGGACCCAGCCCCGGCCCCGTCACGCGCGCCTGGATGCGCCCAATCGGCAGCCGGTCCGTGTAGACCGTGTTCCAAATCTCGCGCAGGCGGTTGCGCGCCTGCTCCATTTCCACCCGGCGTTCGGCTTCAAAATTCGACATGCGTCCTGCTCCTCACGATGCGATCCTGCGGTAAAGAGGCCGAATTATACCCGCACAAACAACCGATAGCCAAAAGCCGGCGCCTGTTTCGCCCGGAAAAAAGTGGCAGAATGCTTGGCGTGGTAGTAGGATGTGCGCATGGGCGAGGATCTATTTGATGCGTCTGCCGCGGAGCGGATGAAGAAGGAAGCGCCGCTGGCGCGCCGTGTTGCGCCGCGCACGCTGGACGAAATTGTCGGCCAGGAAGCGATCCTCGGTCCGGGAAAGATCCTGCGCCGCGCGATCGAGGCGGATCGCCTCACGTCGCTCATCCTGTATGGTCCGCCGGGATCGGGTAAGACGGCGCTCGCGCGCGTCATCGCCATGCGCACAAAGGGGTCATTCGAGTCGCTGAACGCGGTCACGTCGGGTGTCAGGGAATTGCGGCTTTTGCTCGAAGGGGCAAAACAGCGCCTCGTGCACGATCGGCGGCGGACGATTGTTTTCATTGACGAAATCCACCGGTTCAACCGCGGCCAGCAGGACGCGTTGCTGCCCGCGGTCGAGAACGGAACCATCACGCTGATCGGCGCCACGACGGAAAACCCGTTCTTCAGTGTCGTAGCGCCGCTGTTGTCCCGATCGATGGTGTTCGAGTTCCAGCGGCTCGACGACGCGCAGGTGGTCGCGCTGTGCCGGCGCGCACTGGGCCATCCGAACCGTGGATTTCCCGGCATGGCCATCGTCGCGGATGGCGAGGCGCTCGAACATATCGCGCTGTACGCGGAAGGCGATGCGCGGCGCGCGCTGAACGCGCTCGAAATCGCGCTGCTTACGACACCGCCCGAACAGGGGACCATCCGGATCACGCTCGACGTCGCGCGCGAGTCCATCCAGAAGAAGATGCTCCATTACGACGGCACGGGCGACGAACACTACGACGCGGCATCGGCCTTCATCAAGAGCATGCGCGGCACGGACCCGGATTCGGCGCTGTACTGGATGGCGCGGATGCTCGAAGCGGGGGAAAGTCCGCGATTTGTCGCCCGGCGGATCTGCATCTGCGCGTCGGAGGATGTCGGCAACGCCGATCCGATGGCGCTGGTGCTGGCCACCGCGGCATGGCAGGCGTGCGAGTTTATCGGCCTGCCTGAAGCGCGGATCATCCTTGCGCAGGCCGCCACCTATGTCGCCTGCGCGCCTAAAAGCAACGCGGCGTACAGGGGCATCGCGTCCGCAATGCAGGACGTGCGGGAAAAGAAGACGGTCGCCGTGCCGAAGCATCTGCAAGACACGAATTATTCCGGGGCGAAACGGTTGGGGCGCGGCGAAGGCTACCAATACGCGCACGATTTTCCCGAAGGATACGTCGATCAGGACTACGGCGTGCCGCACGGTTTGTATTACCATCCTTCGGATCGCGGCAAAGAGGCCGAGTTCAAACAGCGCCTCGAAACGTTCCACGGCACGACCGGGAACGCCGGGAAGGAACCGGCTTGATGGATCGCCGGGGGATTGTCCGGACGGTGTCTGTCGGCCTGCTGCTGGCCGCATACGCCCTATTCATGGCGGTGGCCCCATTGCGGGGAATTGCCGCGCATCTGCCTTATCTTCCGATCGTGTTGAGCGGTCTGTGGTGGGGACGCCGCAGCCTGGCAATCGCCGGCATCGCCGTCGGCATGATGTTCGTCGCGGAAGCACTGGGATGGATCGTGCTGGACGCATGGAGTCTTCCCGGTTATGCGGGCGGATACCTGTTCGTCGCGTGGGGCGTGGGCGTGGCCCGTGAACGCGTCCGCGCGGCCCGCGCCGCCGAGCGCGCCTCCGAAGACAAGTACCGGCAATTGGTCGAGAAGTCGCTGGCGGGGGTGTTCGTGTACCGCGACGACCGGATTCTGTATGCGAACTCGCGGTTCAAGGACATCGTTGGTTTCACGCTGGACGAACTCGCCGGGCGCACATTCTGGGATTTCATCCATGCTGACGACCTGCCGGCGGTCCGCGCGCGGGTCGAACAGCGAAAACAGGGGGACGCCTCGGATCTGCGGTATGAATGCCGACTCAACAGCCGCGACGGGCGCGTCGTGTGGGCGGAAGTTGTGAGTTCCGTCATGGACTACGAAGGCGAAGCGGCCGTGCTCGTCAGCGTGTACGACATCACCGAACGCAAGGAGAACGAGGAAAAACAACGGGAGTTGTCGAAACTCGCCCGCAAACAGGAGGAACAATTGGTCCACTCGACGCGGCTGGCCGAGATGGGCGAGATGGCCGCGGGCGTCGCCCACGAACTGAACCAGCCGCTGACCGGCATCAAGAACTACGCCCGCAATGCGACGTTCATGATCGAAGAGGGCGGCGCGAACCTGGACGACATCAAGGAAAATCTGCGCATGATCGCGGGCCAGGTGGATCGCGCATCGAAAATCATCAACCAGATGCGTGAAATGGCGCGGCGGACGGAACGGCTGTTTGCCCCCGTTGACGTCAATCGCACGCTGCGCGAGAGCGTCGAATTCGTCATGCCCCAGTTGAAACTGTCGGGCGTCGAGACCGTGTTCGACCTCGCGCCGGATCTTCCAGACGTCATGGGCGACCGCATTCGCCTCGAGCAAGTATTTCTGAATCTGCTGACGAACGCGCGGCACGCCATGGAAGAGTCGCCCGATCGGACGTTGACCATCCGGACGCGGCACGATCCCGGCGCGCGGTGGCCGGTCGTCGTCGAAATCGCCGACACCGGCAAAGGTTTCGCCCCCGACGTGGCCGAGCGCCTTTTCACGCCGTTCTTCACCACCAAGCAAACCAGCCACGGCACGGGTCTGGGACTTTCGATATCGTTGGGCATCGTCAAGGATCATCAGGGCATGATCGAGGCCACCGGTTCGGAGGGAAAGGGCGCGGTCTTTACCGTGCGTCTCCCCGTGCAAAACGCGCGGGATCCGGGCCGGGAGTGATTCCGTTTCTCGCGTGCACGACGCGAACGAATCAACCTTGCACAAGGTGCTGAATCAGAATTTTCACTCCGATGCCTATCAGAATCAGTCCGCCCATGATTTCGATGCGCTTGCCGAAACGCGAACCGAGACGGCTTCCCACCAACATGCCGGTCATGGTAATCAGCGCCGTCACCACGCCGATAATCGCCACGGGAACCCAGATGGCCATGTCGAGCACCGCGAAACTCAGGCCGACGGCCAGCGCGTCTATGCTCGTCGCGACGGACAGCACGATCAGGCTCCATCCGCGGGTCGGATCCGCGCGCGGCGCCGCGGGCGTTTCCTCTTCGTCTTCGGCCCATGCGCCGGCAATCGCCTTGCCGCCCACGAACCCGAGCAGCGCAAAGGCAATCCAGTGATCCCAATGAGCGATATAGCCGACAAACCGAATGCCCGCCGCCCAGCCGATGACCGGCATTATCGCCTGGAACAGGCCGAAGTGAAAGGCGAAGCGGAATACCTGCCGCCGGGTCACACCGCGCAGCATCACGCTGGCGCCGATGGCCACGGCAAGCGTGTCCATCGCCAGCCCGACCGCGATCCCCAAAACCACCCACAGGCTCATGGCGCGTCCATGTCTCAGCCGGCCATGGCAAGGACGTCCCGCAGGATGGCGTCGGTTCGGGCCGGATCGCTTGGCGTGAATTCAAGCCCGGCGAAATGGCGGTACCCCGCCTCGTCCATGCGCCGGAAAAGATAGCCGTAGTTGATTTCGCCCAGCGTGGGCTCGTGGCGTCCCGGAAATCCCGCGACATGAAAATGGCCGATTTTTTCGATGTTTTCAAAAATGCTCTTCGACAGATGCCCTTCGGTGATCTGCTGATGATAGATGTCGAACAACAAGCGGACGGCGGGGCTGCCCACTTCGTCCACAATCTGAAAACCTTCCGCCGACGTCGAGAGAAAATAGCCCGCATGATCCACCAGCAGGTTCAGCGGTTCGAGGACCAGCGTCACGCCCGCGTCCTCGGCGACGGGCGCCGCGGCTTTCAGCGCCGCGACGCATGCGGCATGTTGCGCGTCGCGCGGCACGCCGGGCAATTCGTTGCCGGTCGTCACGATAAATCGCGTGCAGCCCAGCCGGTTCCCGACGGCAATGCACTCCCTGACGGCCCCGACAAACGGCGCCGCGCCCCGCGGTTCGAGCAACGAAGGCCCCGATGCGCCAAAGGCGGTCTTCACGCAAAAGACGCCCAGCCGGATGCCGGTTTCCTTGAGAGCGCGCTCGACCGCGTCGAGATCCTTGTTCCACCAGCCCCAGAACTCGCACGTCTTGAAACCGATCGCGGCCGCTTTTCGAATCCGCGCGGGAATATCGTCCTCGGCCCAGACCATTTCGACGCATAACGACAAATTTGGCATTGGCGTTCTCCCCGGCGCGATGGCCCGGTTACTCCTCGTCCTGATCCTGGTCTATGTCGCTATCTTCGCGCAATGCGATAATCGTCCACAGCACCAGCGAAAGGATCAGCAGGCCCATGAAAAGGTAATAATAAACCATCCTCGCCCGTCTCCGAGTCGCAGGCATGATATCAACCCCGGACCGGAGGCGCAAATTGATCCGGACGGCCCGCTCGCAGGTCCGCGATCATGCGGTTCAGCGAAAAATTTCCAGCGTCATTCCGTCCTGGGTCGTTTTCGCATCCTCGAAAGCGCCCCGTTGGCTGTGGACGAAGTGGACATTGTGGACCCCGTGGACATCATCCCCAAAAATCATTGGCTCCTCCCCGTCCATGAAAGTCACTCACCCCCAGTGGAACGGGTGGCTTGCGGAAGGCCCCGTAAAGGGACCGGTAGGTTCGTGTTCGTACTCGTGCTCGTGCACGAAGAGAAACTGGGTTGTGGGCAATGCCCGCGTCATCTTTGATTTATGGGATATGGCCGCCGCCCCGGTTTCACAGAAAAACCCGCCACTCGCGGCGTTTCAGTCAGGAGTCCGCGGCAATATGTTGTCGTTGCCGGAGGCGCAGCCCAGATAGGCGGGGCTGGCCTTGCGCAACTGGCGAAGTATTTCGCGGGAAAGATCCGGGCAGACCCTGATGCGGGAAAGCCGCTTCAGGGGAACGAACCGGACGTCCACCAGCCGGCCTTCCCGTCCAACCTTCAACCGGCCCCCGGTAATGCGCGCCCTGAAACAGATATTGACGACATGGCGGCGCCCGTCATAGCGAATCGAATCGAACAAGAACAGCAGCCGGCCGACGCGAATTTTGAAATGGGTCTCTTCGAGTATTTCGCGCGCAAGCGCCTCTTCAAGCGACTCGCCGTATTCGACACCGCCGCCGGGCAAAACCCAATACCGCTTGCCGTTGCGTTCGTGCCGGGCCAGGAGGATTTCTCCCTTGCGAATGATGACCGCGGCCACGCGGATCTGTGGACGGCGTTTCTGTCCGCGCCGGCGCCCGGGCATCAGCCGGCCTCCGCGACGCGGTACGCGGCCACAATCCATTCAAGGGAGGGATCGATCTCGGCTTCCACAAGCACCGCCTCGCCGGCATATTCCTGTTTCAGAATGCGACCGGTGCGATGGATGCGCGCCAGCACGCCGGCTTCGTGGTGCGGGATACTGAGACGGACGCACCGGAAGTCCGCCGCCAGCTGTTTGTCCACTTCGGCGAGCAGTTCGGGCAATCCTTCGCCGGTTTGGGCCGAGACGGCCATGCGCGTGCCCGAACCCCACAGCAATTGCCGGAGATGGTCGCGATCGGCGATATCGGCCTTGTTGAACACGACGATGCGCGGCTTGTCCATCGCATGGATTTCGGCAAGGACGTCGTACACCGCCTGGATCTGATCGCCGACGGCGGGATCCGCCGCGTCGGCCACCACCAGCAACAGGGCGGCTTCGGCCACTTCCTCGAGTGTCGCCCGGAACGCCGCCACGAGCGAATGCGGCAACCGGCGGATAAAGCCCACGGTGTCCGTCAACACGGCTTCGCGCTGGCTGGGAAGCAGGCAGCGGCGCGCGCGGGGATCCAGCGTCGCGAACAGTTTGTTTTCGACAAACACGTCCGCGCCCGCCAGCGCGTTGAGCAACGAGGATTTGCCCGCATTGGTATAGCCGACGAGCGCGACCGTCCCGATCGCGCCTTCGGCCCGGCGGCGGCGCTGCACCCGGCGGCTCTTCCGGATGTTTTCGATTTCCTCTTCGAGACGCTGAATCCGCCGGCGAATGACGCGGCGATCCACCTCGAGTTTCTGTTCGCCGGGTCCCCGAACGCCGATGCCGCCCTGCTGACGCATGACGGAACCGCGGCCCGCCAGTCGCGGCAGCATGTATTGAAGCTGGGCCAGTTCGACCTGGTGCTTGCCTTCATTGGTTTGCGCGCGCTGCGCAAAAATATCGAGAATCAACTGGGTGCGGTCAACCACCTTGACGCCGAGAATTTTCTCCAGGTTGACGGCCTGGCCGGGACTCAGATCCGAATCGAACAGGACGACGTCCGCGCCTGTCTCGTCCACCGCCGCCTTCATCTCCGCCGCCTTTCCCGCCCCGATCAGCGTCGCCGGACACGGCCGCGCGCGGCGTTGCACAAAGGTACATGCGACATCCGCGCCCGCCGTCCATGCGAGCCGTTTCATTTCATCCAGCGATTCCCGAACCTCGCGATCGGAATCGGATGGCAAAACCAAACGCCCCAGCACGGCCGTCTCGACGATGGGCGGCCGTTCGATATCTATCAATTTTCCGGATGCTTCCGTGCCGGGCACTCCAATATTCATTTCGTTGAAACTATACCATGAACGGGCCGGTGGTGCATATTATGAAAAGCGCAATCGAAAGCGCAGCGCCGAATTTCGCCGGCAGGCATTGCCGCCGCCAGCCCCGTTGCGCGCGGGCCGCATAAGCGATAGAATAGTTTTTCGCGGGAAAACCGGCGCGGAAAGGGTTTTCTCCATCGCAAACCGGCAAGGAGGTCAACGACATGGCGAAGGGCACGTTTGGGCTTATTGTGGGAAATCGCGGCTTTTTCCCGGATGAATTGGCGCGGGAAGGACATGCGGTGTTGACGGGACTCTTGGACAGGCTCGGATACGACTGCGTCGTCTTGTCGGATTCGGACACGAAGTACGGTTCCGTGGAAACATGGGAGGACGCCAAGAAGTGCGCGGCGTTGTTCAAGGCGAACCGCGACGCGATCGACGGGGTCATCGTGACGCTGCCCAATTTCGGGGACGAGCGCGGCGTGGCCGACACGCTCAAACTGGCGGATCTCGATGTTCCGGTGCTGGTGCATGCCTGGGACGATTCGGCGGCCCGGATGTCCATCAAGCACCGGCGCGACTCGTTCTGCGGCAAGATGAGCGCGTGCAACAACCTTGTCCAGTACGGCATCCCGTTCAGCCTGACGGCGTTGCACACCATGGACCCGAAGACGCCGGCCTTCGAGCGCGAAATCGAATGGTTCGCGGGCGTGTGCCGGGTGGTCAAGGGAATCACCCGGTGCCGAATCGGCGCCCTGGGCGCGCGCCCGGCCGCGTTCAGCACCGTCCGCTACAGCGAAAAACTGTTGCAGGAATCGGGCATCACGGTCGAGACGCTCGATCTCTCGGAGGCATTCGGGCGTGCGGAGGCGATCTCGGACAATTCGGGGGATCTCAAGGCGCGAATCAAACAGATTGCAGAATACGTTCCAACGAAAGGCATTCCCGCCGAGGCCGTCGTGAAAATGGCCAAACTGGCCATCGTGCTGGATCGCTGGATGGCCGACGCGGAACTCGACATTACGGCCGTGCAATGCTGGACGGCGATGGAGGAATACTTCGGCGTCGTGCCGTGCGCGATCATGAGCATGCTGAGCGAGTCGCTGAAATCCTCTGCGTGCGAGGTGGACGTGTGCGGCGCGATCGGCATGCACGCGCTGGCGCTGGCCTCGCAATCGCCGAGCGCGCTGCTCGACTGGAACAACAACTACGGAACCGATCCGAACAAATGCGTCTGTTTCCATTGCTCGAATCTGCCCAGGAGTTTTTTTGCAGAATCCCGGATGGACTACCAGGAGATTATCGCGGGGACCGTCGGCAAAGAGAAGACCTACGGGACGGTCGTGGGCCGCATCAAACCCGGGCCGATGACCTTTGCGCGGGTAACCACCTTCGATTCGGAAGGCGTAATCGGCGCCTATGTCGGCGAGGGCCGATTCACGAAGGACAAACTCGAAACCTTCGGCGGATACGGCGTCGCGGAAATACCGGAATTGCAGACGCTGCTCCAGTATATTTGCGAAAATGGTTTCGAACACCATGTCGCGGTAAACCGCAGCGAATGCGCGCGCGCCGTTCACGAGGCGTTCGACAATTACCTTGGATGGGAAGTCTACTGGCATCAGGGATAACGCGAATACAAAGATGCGTCTTTCGTGTTGGCGCTCATACTCGCGCTCGTGCTCGAAACTTTCACTATGATTCTTAACCAGGGTCCAGGAAGGCCGATGATTGAAGACCGAAAAGCATACAGGCCCTCGACGTGCAATTCGCTGGCGATAATGTTTCGATTACGATTACGCGCACGAGCATGAGCACGAACAGAGTGGTGGTCGGATGTATTTTCGGAACAACACAAGCACGCATGGCATGAAGCCGAGAACCTGTTGGAGAACTGAATCATGATCAAACTGGGCGTTGGAATCATTGGTGCGGGATGGGTGGCCGGCGAGCATATTCGCGCGTTTCAGTCGAATCCCCACACGGAAGTGCGGGCGATATGTTCCCGCAACGAGGCGCGAGCCAAGGCCAAGTCGCTTGAATGCGGCGTGCGCTGCGAACTGTTTACCGACCATGAGAAGATGCTGGCCATGGACGGCGTGGACATCGTCGCGGTGGCGACGCCGCCTAATGTTCATCGCATTCAGGCCGTCGCGGCGGCCCAGGCCGGCAAGCACCTCCTGCTCGAAAAGGCCATGGCAACCACGCTCGAAGACGCGCGCGCCATCCGCGACGCGGTCGCGCAGGCCGGCGTGAAATCCGTCGTGAGTTTCGTGCTCCGTTGGAATCCGCTGTTCGACATCATCAAGACCCAATTGGCCGACGACACGATCGGGCGCGTCTTTTTGGGCGAAATTGACTACTATCACGGCATCGGCCCGTGGTACGTGCAATACGCATGGAACGTGAAAAAGGACATCGGCGTCAGTTCGCTGCTGTCGGCCGGCTGCCATGCGATTGACGCATTGCGCTGGTTCATGGGCGGCGACATCGCCGAGGTGTTCCAATATTCGACATTCGGCAAGGGCGCCGATTTCGCGCAATACGAATACGACCCGACCAGCTGCACGATGCTCAAATTCACGGACGGACGCATCGGAAAGGCCGCCTCGTGCATCGAGTGCATCCAGCCCTATGTGTTCAACATCAACCTCGTCGGCACGCACGGCACGATCCGAAACAACCTCATTTACTCCAAAAAGAAATTTCCCGGCCAGACCAGTTGGACCGAGGTGCCGACGATCCTGCCCGACAGCGGCGACGTGCGCCATCATCCCTTCACGCTCGAAGCGGCGCACCTGCTCGACTGCATCCTCTGCAACAAGGAATCGCATGTGAATGTCGCGGACGCGTACAAGACCCACGAGGCCTGTTTCGCCGCGGATCTCTCCGGACGGGAAGGCCGCCCGGTCGCGCTGCCGCTGCCGTAAACGCCAATTTCCTTCAATCCGATTTTCCGCGCACGCGGACTCTTACGCCCTTGAACGCACCGGTCGCCATGCGGAATTCCTCGCCGGCATGGGCGGTCTGTCAAGAAGGCCCATTCACCGGCAATAGCCCCGGCGAGACATCCCAGAAGACCGATGATGCCGAAGATAAGCGGCCGACCGGCCCGAAGCGACTTCGCACCGGTGCCCGCCCTTGGACGTTTTCACCATGCGGAAACCGAACACCTCGTCAATGGCCGCCGCATCAGGTTGGCGTTCTGCGCACCGATCAAGCTCAACGACCGGCCAAGCGCAAAAACGCGCACCAGAATCCGATCCGGCTCGCCATGGCCCAGAACGTCAAGGGGCCTGTCGGATTGATGCGCAGCAACTCGGCTATCGCCCCGCAAGGCATCCCAGAGCGCCGGCCAAGGCAAAGATGAACGATTTGGGCGGTTTCCAAATCCACGACATGAAAAACCTTGACCAGATTCAGAAAATCCCCCTTCCATTTTCCTCCGCGATCATACCGCTTGAGAGTACCGCGTTCTTGGAGTCGTGAAGGTCTCGGAATGTAACGCCGATTTCCAAATCGGCTTGCTGAAACACGACATGCCGATTTGGAAATCGGCGCTACAAAACAGCCATTTTCACGGACATGCCCATCTTCGTGGAAATTCTCATCCATTTGTCTCAAGAACTCGGTATTCTCAAGATACCGGAATACCGCTGAAAAAAGGGTATCGCAGGCGATCTCGCCCCGTACACCGATCTGCCGCCAAGAGGCGCTTGATGTTCTGGAATTGTCGGAATCGAGGGTTTTTGCCCGAAGGTCCGGGTCCACATTCATCCTGTTTCATCCGGTTATCCTGTCAAGAACACAGGCGGGCCGGCATTTCGACAGGCTCGACAGCCTGTCCGGCATGGTTCAAACGATGTTCCGCAGGGCGTCGAGACTGGGCGGAATGACGGGGAACGGCGGCAGGCGGTCGGCAAGGGCGGCGAGGTCTTTCATGCCGCTGCCGGTGAGGATGCAGGCCATCCGCGCGCGGGGATGCGCAGCCAGAAGCGGGCCCAATGCCGCGACGACGACCGCCGACGTCGGTTCACAAAGCAGCCCTTCCGTTTCCGCGAGTTCGCATTGCCCCGCGAGAATGGCGTCGTCGTCCACGGCGAGGGCCATGCCGCCGGTCGTGCGGAGTGCGGGAAGGACCGTGTGGCCGTCGAAGAGGATATCGTCGGCGATGCCGCCCGCGACGGTTTTTGGATTGGGCCACGGGTCGCGCAACGTTTCGAGAAAGGGCGTACCGCCCTCGATGGCCTTCTTGAGCGGGGCGCAGCCGGACGCTTGCGCGCCTGCGAGACGCGGAATCTGCTCCAGAAGGCCCCATCGCTGGAGGTCGAGGAACCCGCGCCAGACGCCGCCGAGCAGTCCGCCGCCGCCGACGGGCGCGACGATCCATTCGGGCAGATCGCCGTTGGTCTGCCGGTACAATTCGTAGGCGATGGTTTTCGCGCCTTCGACATTGAACGGCTCGTACATTCCCGCCGTCGAAAGGTGATACCAGCCAAAGACGCGGCACGCCTCGATGCACAGATCGAAAACGGCTTGGGCCGACGGCGTATCAACGCGAATGACGTGGCCGCCATAGGCCGCCGCCTGAGCGAGTTTTCCCGCCGCCGCGTGGCCGTGCGCGAAGACGATCGCGCGCATGCCGGCCCGGGCCGCGTAGGCCGCCGCGGCGCAGGCCACGTTGCCCGATGACACGACCGCGACGGTGTCCATGCCCAATGCGCGCGCATGGGCGATTCCGACGGAAATCTGGCGATCCTTGAACGATCCGGTCGGATTCGCCATCTCATTCTTGAACCATAGGCGTTCAGCGCCGATGCGCGCGGCCATGCGCGGCGCATCAACCAGCGGCGTCGCGCCTTCCCCCAGCGACACGATGCAATCCGGCGCAATGGGCAAGGCTTCCGCGTATGTCCACATGCTATCGGGCCGCGCGTGGAACACGCTGTCCGGCGGCCGCGTGTGGACAAGAATGCTCATCGGCTCGCCGCACGCCGCGCAGGCCACGGAATCGGATATGTCCGCTTCCGCGCCGCAGCCATGACAGATCAGGAAAAAATGCGGCATGGCGCTGGATTCCCTACAGGGCGCCGGCCCGGTCGAAGGGGGTTTCGTCCAAACGAAACGATTCCGCGGGCCCGAGATCACGCCGGTGCGATCATTTCACTTTTTCGCCCTTGCTCCCATTCCATTCGCCCGACGGGCCGAAATTGTACCGGTAGGTTTCCCGTCCCGTGATATCGGTGGGAATGCTCGCCGTTTCGCCTTCGGCTTCGCTGCTGCTGTTTTTCCTCGGGCTCTGATAAATGCGGTAGGCGTAGTCAATGTAGCCGGTAAAGCCCCGTTCGCCTTCCGTCGGGCCGCCCCGCGAGACGGATTGCGCGTCCGTCGGATAAAAACTTTCGTAGACCTTCACTTCCTTGTAATACTTGCCCTTCAAATCGCCGGTCTGTTGAAACTTGATCTGTCCCTTTTGTGCTTCGGCATTCAGGCGTTTCAATTCCGACGGCCCCACGTTGCCGAGGCGCTGCATGACCTCGTCGGTTTCGGATCGGTATCCTTCGGGCTTGGCCCGTAATCCAAAATCCGTCAGGACATTGTTGATGACGCCGCCTTCCCGTCCGCTGGAACAGGACACACACAGGGCCGTCGCTGCCAATAGGATCGCCGCATAACGCACAGTCGTGACTCCTTGTCGTTGCACAGGGTAGCCGGCCGTTTTTCCGCCGTTCAACGTAGTATAGCACGCGGGGAATCGCCGGCAAGAATCGGGCGGCGCCTTGCGTCCTACCGCACGAAATCGAGCAGGCTGGGCTGGATGACGCGGGCCGCAGCGTTGAGGGCCGCCTGGTAGGCGTTGCTCTGGGCGTTGAGATTCACGACGGTTTCGGCATAGTCGGCGTCAATGCTGTCCGACAGGGCGCTGCGCAGTTGCTGCACGACGTTTTCGGCGTTTGCCGTCGCCTGTTCGATGCGGTTCTGGACGGCGCCGATCCGTGCCAGCGAGATGAGCAGTTGTCCGCGCGCCGTGGGCAATTCCGCCAGCCGCTGGTTTTGCAGGGACGCCTGATCGCCCGCGCGCAGGTTGTCGCGAATGGCGATGAGCATCTGGAAAATGTCCTGCGCGGATTGAAACGCGTCGCTGCCGGTTTCGTTGATGGCCACATCCACGCTGTCGCCGATGGCAATCCGTATCGCCTCGTCGTTGCCTTGGTAGGTCACGGCCGTGATGCGGTTTTCCGCGTCGCGCGTGACGGCAAAGGGCGGGGAGGTCGTCCGGGTGCCGCCGAAAAGATAACGCCCGTTGGTTTGATGATTGGCCTCGGCCACGGCGGTTTCGAGGAGTTGATCGATCTCGATGGCGATTTGGTCCAACTGCGTCTGGTTGTTCGTGCCGGTGGCGCCCTGGACGGTCAACACCTGCGCCCGTTGCAGGACGTCCACGACAGTCTGCAGCGCGTTTGTGGATTCGGTGAGGAAAGGGCCGGCGGTCGAAAGGTTGGTGATGTACTGTTCGATTGCGCCGATGTTCGCGCGAATATTCACGGCCCGGCGGGCCGCCAGCGGGTCGTCCGACGGAGTGTTGACCTTCAGGCCCGTGGCGAGTTGTTCCTGCAACGCCAGCAGTTTTCCGGTCTGCTTGTTGAGATTGCCCAATACGCGGTTCACCATGAGTTGCTGGGTTACGCGCATGCCATTACCCTTTCCGATCCATCAGGGCCGGCTGCACAGTGGCCGGCGCGGCCGGTTCATGTCCGTTTGCGGCGTAGCCGGCGGCCCATGCCAAGCGATGGGGTTCCATGGCCGACAACGCCCCGCCGACCACCCTCAGCGCAAGACGCATGAGAACGGCGTTCGCGCGCGTCTCTTCCCGCGCATCGTTCAGCGTCGCCTTGAGGCGTGTTTGCAATGCGCGCAGGCGCGCGGCGAACGGTTCGGGTGCGTGGGCGATGATTTCGCCCAGCGTTGCGCCTTCGCGGGCGCCCGTCCCCGGGAGGTCGCGCATCAAGCGTTTTCGCTCCGCCTCCGCTTCCGCGGTTTCCCGCGCCAGTTCCAACAGGGCCGCCGTTTGCGCCTCGAGCGTTTTCATGTCCCGGTCGCGGGCGGCCGCGCCCTGCGCCCGCGTCGCGGCGAGGACGCGTTCCTGCCGCCTGATTTCCTCTTCGATCGAAGCACAAAGGGTCTCGTAGGCCGCGCTCATCAAACGACTAATCCGTTCCGTGCGCGGCGTACCATGCGCGCAGTTCGTTGCCCGCCAGTTTGCCGTCGCCGTCCATGTCGAACCGGGCGAATACCTTGGCGTCGCCGCCCAATTCCGCAAGCGTCAGCATGCCGTCCTGGTTTTTGTCTTTGCTCTTCAGAAGTTCCGCGATGGCCCGGTTCAACTGGTTTTCAAAACGGTTCGAGGGACTCGAACGTCCGGCCGGCGACAACACGTTCCGGGCCGCCTGCCCCAGTTGCAACAGCGAATTCACGCCTCCAATCAACGCTACCGGATTCATCGTCCATTCACTCCTTCCCATCGGTTGAATTCCTTCGATATATCGGCATGGTGCGCCATGGCCTTTACCGGCGCCGCCCGCCTTGCGGGGATGCCCTGTTCCGCCGCGCGCAATTGCGCTTCGATCGTCTTGGCCAGCCCGACCTGCCCGCTGCGCGCCATTTCGCCGCTCAGGGCGTCGTCGAGCATTTCGTCGTAGATTTCCCGCGCGTGCGAACGGTCAACGGGCTTCGCCGTTTCGGTGGTTTTCCGCATTTCCTTGATCATCGTGAAGAGAAACAGGTGCTCCAGTTCCCGCAGCGCCGTTTTTTCCCGGGCGGATGGATCGCGGCCCGCAAAGGTCGGGCCCACGGCGCGCGATTCGAGCGGGTTCACGTACAGCAGCATCACATAATCTCCAAATCCGCCTCGAGCGCGCCCGCCTGCCGAAGCGCCTGGAATATCGAAATCATATCCCGCGGCGTCGTCTTCAGTTTGTTCAACGCCTCGGCCACTTCGCCCGCGGAGGTGCCCTGTACCGGCAGGAGAAAGCCTTCGTCTTCCCGGGTTTCGGTCTGCCGGGCCACGGCGGCGACCGTTTGCCCCTGGGTCTCCGGCAGCGGCTGCGAAATCACCGGCATGGTGGATATTTTGATGGTCAGGTTGCCGTGCGCGACCTGGCAGGGCTTGATCATGACGCGCGAACCGACCACGATGGTCCCCGTCCGCTCGTTGATCACCACGCGCGAACCCATGTCGCTCTGCACTTCGATATCCTGAACCCGCGCGATGAATCGGACCAAGTCCCGGCGTTCCGCCTCGGGAATCAGGATGTTGATCGCGCCCGCGCCGAGCGCCGCCGCACAATCCGGGCCAATCTGTTCGTTGAGTTTGTTCTGGATGTTGTCCGCGGTCACGAAATCGGGGCGTTTCAACAGCAACATGAGGCGTTCGCCGTCGGTAATCGTCGAAGGCGCCTCGCGCTCGACGAAGGCCCCCATCGGGATGCGGCCCGCCGTCGCGTGGTTCTTGCGCACGCCGCCGCCTCCACCGCCGCCCGTCGCGTTGAATCCGCCTATCGAAAGCGGGCCTTGTGCGACCGCATAGACCGTTTCCGCGTCGCCCGGACCGTGCAGGTACGTTTCGAGCAGCGTCCCGCCTTCGAGACTCTTGCAATCGTACACCGACTCGACCGTCACGTCAATGCGCGTGCCTTCCTTCGCGAAGGCCGGCAACTCCGCCGTGACCATGACGATCGCCGCGTTGTCCGACTTGAGTTCCTTGAGGCTGTCCACGGCGATCCCGAGCCGCTCCATCACGCGCTGCTGCGCGGTGATGGCCGCCGTGCTCTTGTCGCCCGTGCCCGCGAGACCGACGACGATGCCCGTGCCGATGAGCATGTTGCCCCGTGCGCCCTGAATTTCACAGAGATCCTTGATGCGTGTGGCGCCGGCCGGGCCGGCCATCAGCGCGCACAGCGCCGCCAGCGCAATCCCGGTCGCCGTATGTCTGATGCCGATCATGCCTTGTGCCGCTCCTCAGAAGGGGGAAAACCAATCGAGCATGCGCGTGATCAGCCCGCGCCGCTGGCTGTTCCACAACGGGCCCTTGCCCCGCAGAATGATTTGGGCATTGGCCACCTGCGTCGAAAGAACCGTGTTGGCCGGCGTCACGTCGCGCGCGCGCACGATGCCCGAAACGTGTATCGTCGAATCCTCCCGGTTCATCGAAACCGTCTTGTCGCCCTCGATATGCAGATTGCCTGAATCGTCCACCCGCGTGACGAGGCAACTGATGCTCGTCGTCAACTGGGCGACGCGATCGGTCTGTCCGCGTGCCTTGAGTTCGTTCTTGGCCTGGATGTCCCAGTTGGGAAGCGCCTCTTTCGACACGATGCCGAGCCCGGTGTTGCTATGGTCCGTCAGAAACGTGTTCGAGGCGTCCATCGGCGCTTCCGACTGCACGGTGGATTCTTTCTTGGTGTTCGTGTTCGAGGTCGTCGAGGCGTTGATTTTTTCCTGGATGAGCACCGTGATCACGTCGCCCACCTCGAAACGGTTGTGTTTCGCGATAAGCGTCGTCTTTCTGACGTTCGACGCCTGGAAAAGAGAGTCCGCGAAGGCCGCCGCCGGAGCCAACGCCGCCAATGCCATGAAAACCATCACACGTCTTTTCATCGGATCACCACCACCCCGTCCGCGCGAACCACACCCTGGAACGGCTGTTTCGAGTTGAGATTTGTGCATGTGACGATCGAACCTATCGCGCCGTCCATGTCGGCCCGGGCTTCGGTCGTGACGGCCAGCCCGCCGGACTGCGTCTCGACCGTGACCAATTGATTGCGCTTCACGGCCATGCGCGGCAAAACCAGACGTTTGGTCAATGCCTGCCCGGCCGGCACCGACACCCGGGGAACCATGCCCGCGACTTCGGCGGGATCGAGAAAGGCGCCGTCGCGCAGCGTCGAGACCGCCCGCCGTTCAAGCGTCACATCGTTCAATTCAATCGGCCGGTCCGCGGCAAGGGCCGTCGCCGCGACCACAACGTCCGTGTAGGCCTCGACTTTTGCGCGGCACAGAATCGTCCGGCTCGGTTTTCCATCCACCGTGACCACGCCGCGAAACGCCGCGGGCCCCACATAACGATAATGCGGATCGGTCTGCCATTCGACAACGACTTCCCCCGGCGGAAGCACCAGATCCTGCGGCGGGCGGGCAATTTCGATTTCGGCCTCGGAGGCGGTCCACGGCATCTTCGACTCGATGAACCGGCGCAGATCCTCCGCTATCACGTCGCGGGTGATGCGTTCGCACGGACCCATGACACGGACCGCGGGCGCACCCATCATCTCGATGGATTCCGCGGCCCATCCCGCGCCGCGAATCCGCGTGGCGACGGCCGCGGCGGTCAGCCGCCGTTCGGCGCCCGCTTCCGGCGCCGGACCCAAGTCGAGCGCGGCAACCGCATCCGCGCCTTCTCCGGAAACCATGGCCACGTCGCCGATGGTAATCATCGGGTCCGCAACCGTCGCTTCGGACTTCATCGCGATGGAAAGGGCAAAAGACGAACAGGAAAGAAGAAACAAGCCAAAGAATAGGCTGAAGGATGAAAGCGGGCGGATGAAAGAAAACGGCGTCGGCTTCCGCATCGAAGCGATGATGAAGAAGCCCCGCATGTTTTCAACAACCGTCCGTTTCAGCGCCATTCGGCATTATCCTTGGATTTACCGTTTCACGTTGTTCGCGAGTTGGAGCATTTCGTCCGAGGTCTGGATGACCTTCGAGTTGGCTTCGTACGCCCGCTGAGCGATGATCATCTGGAGGATTTCCTCGACCACCTGCACGTTCGAATTCTCGACGAATCCCTGTTCGAGCAGGCCGATGCCGTCCAGGCCGGGCTGGCCGGTGGTGGGCGGACCCGAAGCCTGTGTTTCAAGCAGCAGGTTGCGTCCAAGCCGTGAATCCAATCCCGCCGGATTGGGAAATCGCGCCAGTTCGATGCGGCCCAGATTCGACGGGGCCGTCGAACCGGGTATCCGCGCGGACACCGTGCCGTCCGAACCGACGGTCAATTGCTCGTAATTGGTGGGAACCGTGATGCCCGGCGTCAATTGATAGCCGTCCGCCGTCATGATGATGCCTTCCTGGTTCAATTTGAAGGAACCGTCGCGCGTGTAGGCCGTCGTGCCGTCCGGCAGCAGGATCTGGAAAAAGCCGTTGCCTTCGATGACGAGATCGAGCGGATTGCCGGTCTGAATCATGTTCCCCGGCGTAAACAATTTCGCGATGGCCGACGGGCGCACGCCATGGCCGACCTGGATGCCTTCCGGAATGGTGGTGCCCGCCGCGGTTTCCGTGCCGGCGGGCTTGAGCGTTTCGTACAGCAGATCCTGGAAATTGACCCGGCTCTTCTTGAACCCGGTCGTGTTCACGTTCGCCAGATTGTTGGCGATCGTGTCAATGTTCATCTGCTGGCCGATCATGCCCGTGGCCGCCGTAAACAATGCGCGAATCATGACATCCTCCCCGTTATGCCGGCGCGCCGACCTGTTCGATCAGGCGCCCCATCGTTTCATCCGCCGTGGCGATTACCTTCTGGTTCGCCTCGTACACCCGCAAGGCCGAAATCATCGAAACCATTTCCTTCGGCATGTTGACGTTGGACAATTCAAGCGTTTTGGAATGGATGGTCGTGCCCGAGGCTTCCGACGAACGTCCCAGCGCCGCCTCGCTCGCGCGATAGAGATTGTGTCCCTGCCGTTCGAGCATGTGCGGATCTTCAAACTCGACTAGGCGCAGTTTTCCAACCGCCTGGCCGTCCACCTGGACGGTCCCATCGCCGGCAATCTGCACATCCGTTCCGTTGATGGCGATTGGCTGGCTGCCTTGGCCCATCACGGGAAAGCCGTCGGACGTGGCAAGTTGCTTGTTCACGTCAATCGTGAGCGCGCCGGCCCGCGTGAACCGCTCGCCCGAGGGCGTGCTCACCGCGAGGTATCCCGGCCCGCTCAACGCGATATTCAGCGGATCGTCCGTGGCTGTAAACGCGCCCGCGGCCGTGTCGGTGAACGTCTCGACCATTTGCGCGCCGCCTCCCGGGCCAATTTGCGAATCGAACCATGCCGGACGTTTGGCCGTGTTCGTTAGAATTTCGTAAAAACCCTTCTGGACGGGTTGCTGACGGCGAAAACCGGTCGTGGAGGCGTTGGCGATGTTGTTCGCGATGACGGCTTGACGTTCCTCGACCGCCACCATCCCAACCGCCGCCGTGTACAGGCTTTTCTGCACCTTCGGTCCTCCGTCGTCGTGCGCATTCCCGCCCCGTATGCAATCGCCTCACGGCGTTGTCTTCGGTGGCCCTGGGGCATGTTCCAGCGACGGACGCGAGACCGGCAATGGGAACCGCTCCCGCACCCCGGGCCAACCACTCACGGGGATAGACCTGAATGGGACAGGTCAACTGAAAACAGCAAGGCGGGTGCCAAAAGAAGTAATTGAAGCCTAAGTATTTGATATTCAGTATTTTACGAGTTTTGGATCGGCGTTTTCTGAAAGAAAGATGCAAGCAATTCCTGCCATGTCCGGCAGTTTTTGCAGCCGGACCGGCCCGATCCGACGGATCCGACAGTTCCGGCGGATCAATGACCGCGCTGGGCGGTTGTGCTCGGCAACGGGGTTGTGGACGCGCGCAATTCATACATGCGTGCGTGGATTTTTCGAGCGGCGGCGATCATTTCCGGATAAGGCGTGTCGGTCACGTCGAGGAATCCGATATTGTAATTTTCGCCGTCGAACCAGCGTCCGGTGACGGGTTCGTCCACGTACTGAAACCAGTGGCAGCCGACGAAAGCCGGACACCGCACGACGCTTTCGACATAGCGCATATAATGCGCGGCGCGGTCCTTTTGGTTTTCAGTCGCCACAAGGCCGGTGTGGAACATGCCCCGGTCGAGCGCGCCGAAATGGAACTCGCCGATGATCATCGGCTTGCCTAGGCCGTTTTCCCCGCACCAGCGTTCACACGGAATCGTCCGCTTGTACAAGTTGTAACTGACGACGTCCACGACGTCCGCGCAGGCCTTTACGGCGGCGTCCGGGGCGGTCGCGAAACGGCAGCCGAGATACAGGTGGTTGGGCGCATGGCGCTTGACTGCGGCGTTCACCACCTCGAAATAACGCCGCGCGAATCGGTACACCCATGCGTCGAGGTCGGCCCTGCATGCCTGGGTGGCCTTGTCCGGCGCGCGCAGCGAATCCCAATCCGCGGCATCCGTGCCCCATGCCTCGTTCAGCCGCGCAAGGCTGCCGTACTTTTCCTGCAATTGCCGCACCAGTTCCTGCCGGCAGGGCTGATCGGGCGGGCTGAGCAGCGCGCCATGGCGGATCGTCTCCCACGGCATCTCGTTGTCCACGAAATAACCGATGCACAGCGGGTTCGACCCGAAATGCCCCGCGACGGGCGCTATGGACTGTTCCGCGATTTGTTCAAACGCGGGATCGTACACGTCGCGCATGCGGCCCCAATACCCGCGCGCGCCTTCAATGAACCGGCATTCGCCGCCGATGCCGATGGAGGCGGTGAACGGCATCGGGCTGTTATCGAGCACATCGCCCTGCGACCAGTTCGCGATGGTGTTGAACCCCCATGACTGCAAGCGCGGATAAACGCTCTCGCGCCAGCGATCCGGCCATTCGTCCCCATACTTGCGAAACAGGTTCATGCGGTAAAAATTGAAGGTGCGGCCGCCGCCGCCGATGACTTCAGCCATGCTGTGCGCGCCGCTTACCTCTCCGTACATGGCCTTGAACCGTGGATCGTCAGCCGGGGGAAGGTCCGCAAACCATCCATCCCGGCCCGAGATGAAAGTCTGCTCCCATGTGCCGACGCAATCCATGCCGGCCGAGAAGAAAAGCCGGCCTTCGGGCGTGACGAGCCACCAGCGGCCGTCAACGTTCTCCGTTCGGAACCAGCCGGTCGCATCGAGTTGGGGACCGTCCGCCCACCCCCCGAACCGGTCGCGGCCCGGCAATCGCGGCGTCTTGGCGAGATCCTTTCGTTCCTTGGCGACGCGCCGGGCAAAATCGGTCTCGTCCTTCAGTTTGCCCGGCCATTCGGCATGGGCGTATTGGCCAAAGCGATCAATAAATGGGAACGCGATGAGATTCGCCAGCGAGGCCCCCTTGCCGAACAGGCGAATGGACTTAATAAACAGTGTGCGCGGCGCTTGCGGCTGCGGCAAAAAAACCTGGTACGCGACAACCCGCGACAAATCAAGCGCCGGGCCTTGCCCCACAGGGCCGCGCACCGGCAGGCCGCGCATCCCCCAAAAGCGCTGCGAATCGTGAGTACTGAAACGCACCCGCAGCGTGCCGGACGATCGTCCGGCGATGCTGGCACTGCCGGTGTTGCAATTGGTCAATCCGTCCCCGCCCTCGTTGTCCACCCGGATGCACACGTCCGCCGCATCCCGTCCGGGATTGTCCAGCTCGACCTCGATGCCGGCAAAGTCGCGCCAGTCCCACGCCGGCCCATCGGGCGGCGTGAAGAACACGTTCGGCCAGTCCACCGCCTCGAAATCAACCCGCAACACGCGGCGTCCGTCGCGCTTGACGATTTGCGCCGATGTGTTGTTCAACTTCATATTCGGCGGTAACGATCCGCCCGCGAAGTCCACCAGATTTTCCACGCCACCCCCCGGCGGGCTTCCCGCCGCAATCAACGCCATGGCCAACACGCCCCAGCATCCCGTCATCTGCCTGTTCTCCCCGATCGAGCCGCAGGCTCCTGAAAGGCCTGTCCGGGGACTTCGTGTATATTCGACAGCACACGATGCCCGGAGCATCTCTTTCGGAATCGCGGACGATCGCCCGGTTTTGGTCCGTTGAGCGATTTATGGAAAAGAGTGTACATTGCCGTCATGTCCATCGCAAGAAGTCGGCGTTGTTTTGCCAAATCAGGCGGGACAGCCTGTCCCGCGTGCCGTGGGCGCGCCTCAGTTGAAACTTGTAATCGGCCCAAAACAAATGTTTGACTGTTCCCATGCACTCTACGGATGCGCGTGGAAACTTCAGCGAGGACCCATGAAAGATTCTTCCATTTCGACATCGCCGATTTCCGGCGTCCAATCTTCAGCGCCCCTGACCATCGTGGTATTGGGCGCGTCGGGCGATTTGGCCCGGAAAAAAGTGCTTCCGGCACTGTTCGCGCTCTACTGCCAGGACCTCTTGCCCGAAACGTTTCACGTCATCGGCTTCGCGCGGAGGCCCATGACAGACGACGCTTTTCGAGCGCATGTCATGGAAAACCTGACCTGCCGTTACGTGCCCGATCATTCGTGCGGCGACTACATGGATCGCTTCCTGGCGCGGTGTTCGTATGTGGCCGGGGAATACGATTCCCGCGACGCCTATCTCGACTTGTACCAGGCGATGCGGCTCGTCGAGGGTTCGGCACAGGCGAACCGCATGTATTACATGGCCATTCCGCCCTTTCTTTTCCTCGGCGTGGCCAAGGCGCTGGGCGACGCGGGACTGGTTGAATGCGGACCGGCCCCGGCGTGGTCGCGGGCGGTCGTCGAAAAACCCTTCGGACGCGACCGGGAAAGCTCGGATCATCTCGTTGCGTGCATGGGGTCGGTTTTTTCGGAAGACCAGACGTTCCGCATTGATCATTACCTCGGCAAGGAACTCGTCCAGAACCTGCTGGTGCTGCGGTTCGCCAACCGGGTCTTTGATCCAATCTGGAACCGACAGCATGTCGCCTCGGTGCATATTTCCTGGAAAGAGGATATCGGCACGGGCGGGCGCGCCGGCTATTTCGACGAGTACGGCATCATCCGCGACGTGGTCCAGAACCATCTGATGCAAATTCTGGCGCTGACCGCCATGGAGCCGCCCAAAAGCCTCGACGCGCAGGATGTTCGCAACGAAAAGGTCCGTGTGCTCGAATCCATTGCCCCGGTAACGCGCGATCGCCTGGTCTTGGGGCAATATGTTTCGGGTCGTTACCAGGAACTAGAACATCCCGCCTATGCGGATGAGCCAGGCGTTTCGGCGGGTTCAATCACCCCGACCTATGCCGCCGCGGTGTTGCACGTCGCCAACGATCGCTGGCAGGACGTGCCGTTTTATATCGTGGCGGGCAAGGGACTGAACGAGCGCGCCACCGAAATACGGCTGCGTTTCAAGCCGGCCGTTTCCGTCGGGCTTCAGAAGGACGGGGATTCCCTGCCTCCGAACGAACTGATTATCCGCATCCAGCCCGACGAATCCATCCGGCTTTCCATCACGAACAAGGCGCCGGGATTCGACATGCGGCTCGTGCCCCGCGAACTCGATCTGCGCTATCAATCCGCGTTCGACGTCAAGATTCCCGACGCATACGAATGCCTGTTGCTCGATGTCATCCGAGGGGACCGCAGCCTGTTCGTGCGTTGGGACGAATTGGCCGCGGCATGGGATATTTTCACCCCCGTCCTGCATGAAGTGGAGGCGGCGCGGATCAGTCCCGAACCGTATCCTTTCGGCAGCCAAGGCCCCGAATCGGCGCACGCCTTGGCGCGGCGATTCCATTTGGAATGAAGGGACCATGGCCATGGAAGTCCGCACATTCGCCGATGAGAACTCGTTTGTCGCATCGGTCGGCGCCTTGATTGCCGGTGAACTGGCGAGCGAATCGGCAACACCGCGCGCCGTCATGCTTTCCGGCGGCCGTACCCCCTTGGCCGCCTACAAGGCATTGGCGCAAAAGCCCGCGCCGGCGGCGAAGAACGCATGGGCCCTGTTCAGCGACGAACGGATGGTTCCGCCGGATTCCCCGGAAAGCAATTTCGGAAACGCGGCAGGCCTGTTGTCGGCCATGGACATCAGGGAGGAACACATCCTGCGCGTGCGGACGGATCTGCCGCCCGCCATGGCCGCCGAACGTTATCACAACGACTTGGCCGCCTTTTTCTCTGTCGGCGGGCGGATAACGCTTGGATTGCTCGGCATCGGCGCCGACGGGCATACCGCGTCGCTGTTCTCGCTGGCCGATGTGGAACGGGGCGCAGACCGCTGGGCGATTCCCGTTGCGCGAACCGACGGCCCGGATCGCGTCTCCGTAACGGCCGCGTTGATTCGGCGGATCGATCGCATCGTTTTCCTGGTGTCGGGCCGCGACAAGGCTCCCGTTGTTGCGTGCATGTTGAACGATCCGGGCCGCATCCCCGCCGGAAAAGCCGTCGAGGGCCTTTCCCGCGTGGAATTGTGGCGGATTTGACGGACAGGGAGGCGTACCGGTAGCATACCCGCCAGGACTGCGGCGTTGGATTGGAAAACACGGGGATGGTCTTGTCCATTCAGGGCATCCGGGAAAGGAATCGCGCATGACAAATGTAAAGGGCACCCAAACGGAAAAGAATCTGCTGGCGGCCTTCGCGGGGGAATCCCAGGCGGCCATGCGGTACAGTTTCTTTGCCAAGAAGGCCAAAAAAGAAGGTTTCGAGCAGATTTCCGCCGTGTTTGCACGAACCGTCGAGGAGGAACGCGCCCACGCCAGCGCTTTCTACAAGCAAATGGCGGGCGGCGAGCTGGAAATTCGGGCCTCGTTCGCGGCGGGCGGAAACGGAACGACCGCCCAAAACCTCCGGGCGGCCGCGGAAGGCGAACATGAGGAATGGACGCGCATGTATCCGGCCTATGCCGACACCGCCCGCAAGGAAGGATTTTCGGAAATCGCCGCGATATTCGAGGCGACGGCAACCGTCGAAAAACATCACGAGAATCTTTACCGCCGCCTGCTTGAAACGATCGAAAATGGAACGGTGTTCAAACGCCCGGAACCGGTGGTTTGGCGCTGTCGCAACTGCGGCTATCTGCATGAAGGAACCGAAGCGCCGGACGTATGCGTCGCCTGCGGCCATCCACAGGCCTATTTTGAAGTCCATGCCGGCCTGGTCTAAGCAAGCGCATGGATGCGTTCCGGCGCGTTCATGGAATATTTGAACCGGAAACAGGGTTTACACGGCAAACAACCGTTATGGGCGGAAATGCGCCGCCGGGAGGAGAACATGGCGAAACGACTGCAAGTTTTCGAGTGTGAAGTGTGTGGACACATAGTCATGGTTTACGCCGAAGGAGGCGGAACGCTGACCTGTTGCGGCCAGCCGATGACGGCGGTGATCGAAAATACGAGGGACGCCGCCAAGGAAAAGCATGTGCCCGTTATCGAACAGGATGCCGCGGGCTGCAAGGTGAAGGTCGGCGCCGTGGCGCATCCCATGGAAGAAAAACATTACATCGAATGGATCGAACTGCTGGCGGGCGACGAGATATACACCCGTTTTCTCAAGCCGGGCGAGGCGCCCGAAGCGACTTTCCCGAATGTGACGGCGCCGTCGGCGGCGCGGGCGTACTGCAACCTGCACGGTTACTGGAAAGGGTGATTCCATGATAAGCAAAAAGATGGTTGACGCAATCAACGATCAAATCAACGCCGAATTGTATTCGTCGTATCTCTATCTTGCGATGGCCGCCTATTTTGACTCGATCAATCTCAAAGGTTTCGAGAACTGGATGCGGGTTCAGGCGCAGGAAGAGGATTTTCACGCAAAAAAATTCTTCGATTACCTGTTGAGCCGGCAGGGCCGCGTTCAACTCAAGGCCATCGCCGCGCCCCCGGCCACATGGAAATCGCCATTGGACGCCTTCCAGGCCACCTATAAACACGAAACGGAAGTGAGCGCTCGGATCAACAAACTGGCCACGTTGGCCGCGAAGGAAAACGATCACGCCACGAGCGTCCTCCTGCACTGGTTCATCAACGAACAAGTGGAAGAAGAGGCGAGCGCGGATGCGCTGGTCCAGAAACTCAAGCTTATCGGAAGCAATTCGGGCGCGCTGTTCCTGGTGGATCAGGAACTGGCCGCCCGCGTGTTCACGCCGCCCGTGGCGGGAGAGGCGTAATGGGCCTTTTCTTCGACGCAAAGGACATTTTCGAAATCGCCATCGAAATCGAACGGAACGGCGCGGTCTTTTACCGCAACGCCGCCGCCGTCATGAGCGACGAGGTCACAAAACGCGAACTGCTGGAACTGGCCGCTATGGAGGACCAGCACGAACACACCTTCGCGGCCCTGATGGCCCGCGTCGTCGGCAACGCACCGGACGCGGAATGGTTCAACGCGGACAGCGACGCGGCCCAGTATCTCCAGCATTTCGCGTCGGGCCAGATATTCGACATGCGCGCGGCGGTTCCGCCGGCGCTGGCCCCGAATGTTTCGATGCGGGACGTGTTGGCCTTTGCGATTCAACGCGAACGCGAATCGGTGGTGTTTTACACCGGACTGAAAGACGCCGTGCCGGATGCGGCGGACAAATTGCGGATCGAAACCATCATCCGCGAGGAAATGGGTCATATTACATTGCTGGGACGCAAACTGGCGGTGTTTGCGCAAAAGGCATAACGGGATGCACGGCGACCGTGCGAAGCGGACGCCACGACAAGGAGAATGCAATGAGCAGTCTGATTTTCAACGCCAACGAAGCATTTGAAATCGCGAAGCGCATCGAGCGCAACGGCGTCGCGTATTATCGCAGGGCCGCGGAATTGATCGGCGATCCCGCCGGCAAGAAACTCATGAACGACCTCGCCGAAATGGAGGTGGTGCACGAGCAGGTATTCGCCCACATGCAACAAAAACTCAGCGGCGACGAACTCGCCGAGACCCCCCTGGATCCCCACAACGACGCCTACGAATTCCTGAAGGGCATGGCCGACAAGTGCGTGTTCGACCCGAAGGAGGATCCCCTGGAGGTGCTCAAGGACGGCACAGACGCCAAGACCATCCTCAATGCCGCTATTCAGCGCGAAAAAGACTCGATCATTTTTTATGAGGGCATCAAGATCATGGTGCCGCAGAAATTCGGCGGCGCCCGGCTCGACGAAATCATCGCCCAGGAAATGGGCCATGTGATTATTCTGACGCGCCATCTCGACCAGATCGCGTCGTAACAACCCCAACAAAACGGCAACGACTGCCAAAGACCGGAGACACAACATGGAAACTCTCGTTACCAAGCCCGCGCCGGATTTCACGGCCACCGCCGTAATGCCGGACAATTCCTTCAACGACGCCTTTTCGCTTTCCTCGCTCAGGGGCAAATACGTGGTGTTGTTTTTCTATCCGCTGGACTTCACGTTCGTGTGTCCGTCGGAGATCATCGCGTTCGACAAGCGCCTGGCCGATTTCAAGGCGAAAAACTGCGAAGTCGTGGGCGTGTCCGTGGATTCGCATTTCTCGCATTGGGCATGGCGCAACACCCCCGTCGAAAAGGGCGGCATCGGAAAGGTCCAATTCCCGATGGTGTCCGATCTGAACAAAAGCATCTCCCGCAACTACGGCGTGCTGATCAACGAGGCCATCTCGCTGCGCGGCCTGTTCCTGATAGACAAGGAAGGCATTGTGCGCCATCAACTGGTCAACGATCTGCCGCTGGGACGCAGCGTGGACGAGGCGTTGCGCCTGTTGTCGGCCCTTCAGCATTACGAGAAGCACGGCGACGTATGCCCGGCCAATTGGAAAGAAGGCGAGGAGGCCATGAAACCGTCCGCGGAAGGCGTGGCGGCCTACTTGGCCAAACACGGGAAATAACCGGCGGACGTTCATCATGGGCCATTCCGCGGACGCCGTCCGCATAACGGATGATGTGTATTGGGTCGGTGCGATTGATCGCGATCTGCGCGATTTCCACGGTTATTCCACCGAACGGGGAACGACGTACAACGCGTTTCTGATCCGGGCCGACAAAATCACGCTGGTGGACACCGTGCGCGCGCCCTTTTTCGACGAAATGATGGCGCGCATCGCCTCGGTGGTCGATCCGTCGCGCATTGATTTCATCGTGTCGAATCATTCGGAGTTGGATCATACCGGCTGCCTGCCGAGGACCGTCGCGTGTGTCCGCCCGGAAAAGATCTTCGCCTCCGCAAACGGCCTGAAGGCCTTGGCCGCCCATTTCCACACGGATCTCGGCGCAACGGCCGTGGCCGACGGCGAAACCGTGTCGCTGGGCAATCGCACGCTGGCGTTTTATGAAACGCGCATGCTGCACTGGCCCGACAGCATGTTTTGTCACCTGCCGGAAGAGGAACTGCTTTTTTCGCAGGACGGGTTCGGCATGCACTTGGCGTCGGACGAGCGTTTCGCGGACGAAATAGACCCGGCTGTCTTGCACGAAGAAACGGCGAAATATTACGCGAACATCCTGCTGCCGTTTTCCCCGATGGTCAAGATGGCCCTCGAAAAAACCGCCGGACTCCGCATCGGCGCGATCCTTCCCGATCACGGGCCCCTCTGGCGGAAAAATCCCGAGCGCGTCATCGAATGGTACGGCGCGTGGGCGGCGCAGAAGCCCGCGGCCAAGGCGCTTATTGTGTACGATACGATGTGGTACAGCACCGAGGCGATGGCCGGCGCCGTGGCGGACGGCCTGCGGGCCGAAGGCGTCGAGGCGGTCCTGTGCCGCGCGAGCGCCTGCCACCGCAGCAACATCGCGACGGAATACTTGGAGTGCGGCGCGCTCGTGGTGGGCACACCGACCCTGAACGCCTGCATGTTTCCCGCGTTGGCCGACGTGCTGAGTTATCTCAAGGGTTTGAAACGCAAGAATCTGACGGGCGCCGTGTTCGGCTCATACGGATGGAACGGCGAGGGCGTGGCCCAGGCCAAAGAGGCCCTGGCCGCCATGAAGATCCCGCTGGCCGCCGAACCGGTTTCAGTTCAGTATGTGCCGGACGAGTCGGCGCTCGAACGTTGTCGCGCGTTGGGACACGAGCTGGCGCGCAAGTTGAAAGAAAGCCTCTAGCAAGGTAGTCTTGAGGCGCCCAAGACGGCCCAGCCGCACTATCTCAATCAAGAGTTCCGGCGGGAATCCGCGCAAAGAGAAGGAGCGTTATGCATTTGGATCCGGTGTTGCTCTCTCGAATCCAGTTCGCCATGACGGTGGGATTTCATTTCATTTTCCCCCCGCTCAGCATCGGGCTGGCCTACTTCCTCGTGCTCGTCGAATGGCGGGCATGGCGGCGAAACGATCCGGTCTACGAGCGGATGGGCCGCTTTTTTGCGAAATTTTTGGCCCTGACGTTCGCGATGGGCGTCGCGACCGGCATCACGATGGAGTTCCAGTTCGGCACGAACTGGGCGCAATACGCCCGGTTCGTGGGCGACATCTTCGGCGCCCCGCTGGCCGCCGAGGCCGTCTTCTCCTTCTTCTTGGAGTCCACGTTCCTTGGATTGTACCTGTTCGGACGCGGGCGTGTTTCCAAGGGCGCGCATTGGTTTTCCATTCTGATGGTCGCCGTGGGCGCCACCTTGTCGGCGTTCTGGATTCTCGTGGCCAATTCGTGGCAGCAGACCCCCGCCGGCTATGTCTTCAATTCAGAAACGGGCCGGGCCGAATTGACGAGTTTCGCCGCCGCGGTGTTCAACCGCTCGATGCCCATTCGATTCCTGCACACAATGGATGCCGCCGTGATATGCGGCGCGTTTCTCGTCGCGGGCATCTCCGCCTACCTCCTGCTGAAAGACAAGACAAATGAAGTGGCGCGGCGCGCGTTGCGCATCGCGGTCGTCGCCGGTTTCATTGCGTCCGTGCTCGAGCTCTTCCCGTTCGGTCACGAGCATGCCCGGCAAATCGCCCATCAGCAACCCGCCAAACTCGCCGCATTCGAGGGCCTCTTCGAGACCGGTCCCAACGCCCCGCTGACCCTGATCGGCATTCCCACCGAAACCGGCCTCATCGGAGCGGTCCGCGCGCCCAGCCTGTTGAGCCTGCTCGTCGGCATGCGTCCGGATTACGTCGTCAAGGGCCTGAACGATTTCCCGCCCGATGAACGCCCGCCGGTCTTTCTGCCGTTCATGGGATTTCATGCCATGGTCGGACTCGGTTCGTTGTTCATCGCCCTCACGGCGTACGGTTTGTTCCAACTTTGGCGCGGCCGCCTGTGGGAAGACAAACTGTATCTATGGGGGTTGATCATGGCGATTCCCCTACCGGTGATCGCCTGCCAGGCCGGCTGGATTGTGGCGGAAGTCGGGCGGCAGCCCTGGATTGTTTACGGATTGCTCAAAACCGCCGACGCCGTCTCGCCGCGATTGACCGGCGGCGAAGTGCTGTTTTCCATCATCCTGTTCGGAGCGGTGTATGCGCTGCTCTTCGCATTGTATCTTTATCTGTGCGTGACCACGGCGCGGCGCGGACCCGAAACCGCCGCCGGCAAGGAGGCCGCATGATGTTGGACCTCAACACGATTTGGTTTCTGCTCGTCGGCGTGCTTATCGTCGGCTACGCCATACTCGACGGATTCGATCTCGGCGCGGGCGTCATTTCCCTGTTTCTGCGCGATCCAAGGGAGAAGCGCCTCTGCATGAAGGCCATCGCCCCCGTTTGGGACGGCAACGAGGTCTGGCTGCTCACGGCGGGCGGCGCCTTGTTCGCGGCGTTCCCGCCGGTATATGCGGCCGTGTTCAGCGGATTCTATATCGCATTCGTCCTGCTGCTCGTCGCATTGATCTTTCGGGCGGTTTCGCTTGAATTTTACGGCAAGGTGGATTCCGTCCGATGGCATTATGCATGGGGCTGGGCCTTTGGGCTGGGCAGCCTGGTCGCCGCGATCCTGTTCGGCGTGGCGTTCGGCAACATTCTGCGCGGACTCCCCATTGATTCCAAGGGCGAATTCACCGGAACTTTCCTTGGCCTGCTCAATCCCTATGCGTTGTCGGTGGGCGTTCTGGGACTTGCCATGTTCATCATGCACGGCGGCGCATACCTTGCGCTCAAGACCGACGGCGAACTACGCGAGCGCATGCACTCATGGGCCATGGGCGGCTGGGCCGCTTTGGCCGTGCTCTACATACCGGTCACCTTCTTCACGTTGACGACCTCCCCCTTCCTTTTCGAGAAACTCAGCCAAAACATGCTGTTTTATCTTGCGCTGATTCCACTGCTCGTGTCCATCCCGTGCGTTCCGGCCGCCCTGACCGGACGGCGCTATGGCCGCGCCTTCGTGGCCAGCGCCGCAACGATTGCCTCGATGATCGCCATGGCCGGCATCAGCCTCTACCCCATGCTCGTGCCGTCGCGACTCTATCCGTCCTTCAGCCTGACCATTTACAACGCATCGTCCACACCGTTGACCCTGAAGGTCATGTTCATCATTGCCGCCGTCGGCGTGCCCGTCATGCTCGTCTACACGGCCTATGTTTACCGGGTGTTTCGGGGAACCGTGCGGCATTCGGACGAGGGATATTGAACGATCCTTCCACCCGCAATACCGGGACGGGAACCCTTCGGGTTCAAGGAGACGCGCAATGCGATCGTTGTCATTTTTTTGCGATGGCGGCGTTGTGTCCGAACGATCAACAGAATTCGATTGGCCAAGCGCAACGGACGAATTGCTCCCCCCGGCCAACGGGAGGTATTGTCGGTTCTTGGCGAATTGTTCGGTGAATGACGCATGAATTTTTCGACTGCATAAAAGGGGGGATCGGACAACCGTTGTATACGAACGCTCTTTTTTCACGACGAGAATTTCTCAGGGCGATGGGTTTGATGTCGGCAAGCATGGTTGCCAATGGAGAGACGATGACTACATCCGAAGAACCCCGGCCCCATACGGCGCCGGACGAGGACCTGCTCAAGCGGTTGCGCACGCCGCACAAATTTCCGGAACTGGTGTTGAAGGCGTCGTACGCCAAAGGCGAATTCGATTCGCTCGCGACGGATTGCCCGTTCATCTTCCGCCACAAACGGCGTTACTACATGACGTATATCGGCTTCGACGGCATTGGCTATCGCACCGGCCTGGCGTCGTCCACCGATCTGCTGCGCTGGGAAAAGGAAGGGCTGATTCTCGACCGCGGGCCCGCGGGTTCCACGACGGAATTCAACGCCGCGCTGACGTGGATCGTTCGCGACAACGATTTGTTCGGCGAGGGCCGGCTGAAAACCTTCGAAGACCGCTACCTCGGAACCTACCACGCCTACCCGCAGGCCGGATACGAGACCGGTCCGGCGGCCATCGGCCTGTGCTGGAGCGCCGATTTCCGCAAGTGGCGCGTGAAGGACCCCTGTCTGCGCGCGTCGGATTCAGACGCGGGCGCATGGGAACGCGGCGGCCTCTACAAATCGTGCCTGGTCGAGCACGAGGGTGTGTTTTATCTCTTTTACAACGCCAAGACCGCGGATTCGCCGTGGATCGAGCAGATCGGCCTCGCCACTTCGAGGGATCTCAAGACATGGACACGACACGCGGGCAACCCGTTGATTCCGGTGGGTCCGAAAGGCGCTTTCGACGACGTATTCTGCAGTGATCCATGCGTGTTGCGGTGCGGGGATACCTGGGTCATGTTCTACTACACCCTGTCGAGCGACGGGCGCGCGCGCGACACCGTAGCCTTTTCCGAAGATCTGGTTCACTGGCGCAAGTCGAACGAGATTCTGGTTGACGTGGGCCGACCTGGCAGCATTGACGCAACCTATGCCCACAAACCCGCCGTCTTTTCCGTGGACGGCAGACTCCACCACTTCTATTGCGCCGTCTCGCCCGCCAAGGAAAAGACCATCGGAAACGTCGAGATTCACGAAATCCGCGGCATCGCGCTGGCCGTGCCCTGAAGACCCGTTGCTTGTCAGGACGCCGAAAAGTCACCCGGCAATCCGGAAACCGTACGTGGTGTTGGCCACAGGTTAGGCGGCGGCGACGGTTTCATGCTACACTCCCCCTGCGAAACCGGCAGTCGGTCGAGTGTTGAAGTGTGTTTTGAAATGGAGGTTGGCACGCAATGGGACTTCTGGACGGCAAAGTGGCGATTGTAACGGGAGCGGGCGGCGGATTGGGACGTTGCCATGCATTGGCGCTGGCGGCCGAAGGCGCGAAGGTCGTCGTGAACGATCTCGGCGGCGCGCGCGACGGCACGGGCGCCGACACGCGAATGGCCCAGCAGGTGGTGGATGAGATTCGCGCCGCGGGCGGCGAGGCGGCTCCCAATTACGACAGCGTGGCGACGCTTGAGGGCGCGGCGGGAATTGTGAAGACAGCCCTGGACGCTTTCGGGCGCGTGGATATCGTGGTCAACAATGCGGGCATTTTGCGCGACAAATCGCTTCTCAAAATGGAAGAGGCGATGTGGGACGCGGTTATTGCGGTGCATTTGAAAGGCACTTTTGCGGTCACGCAGGCCGCAGCGCGCAAGATGGTCGAGCAGGGCCAAGGCGGGCGAATCATCAACACAAGTTCCATTGCGGGACTCATCGGCAATTTCGGCCAGTCGAACTATGGCGCGGCCAAAGCCGGCATTGCGGGATTCACGCGCGTCGCCGCCATCGAATTCGCGAAACACAACATCACGGTCAACGCCATCGTGCCGCTGGCCAAGACCCGAATGACCGCGGACATTGCCGCCGTACCGGATGATCTGACCCCCGAAAAGATCAGTCCGCTCGTCGTCTTTCTGGCATCGGAATTGTCCAGCGGACTGACCGGACGCCTATTCGGTGCGCAAGGCGGCCACTATTGCGAATTCCGGTATCAGATCACCGACGGGGCCGACGCGGCCGGGGCCTTGTGGTCGCCCCAGGAAATCGCCGCGCGTATCCAGGAAATCATGAAGTAACGCCACGCAAGGGGGCGGAATTCCACAGCGTCTCCGCCCTATCCCTGAAATTTCTTGATCTTGTCCACAAAGCGGCGATAAAGCGGATAGGCTTTCTCGTCGCTTTCGTTTTCAAATTCCTGCATGAGTTCGCGCTGGCGCCGGGTGAGACGCGTGGGAACCTCGACGACGATCCGAACGAGTTGATCCCCGTGGCGATAGCCGCGCAAGTCGGGCATACCCAGTCCGCGCAGCCGCAGTATCGCGCCGGACTGCGTTCCGGCGGGCACTTTCAATTCGGCTTCTCCGCTGAGCGTGGGCACGCGAATCGTCGCGCCAAGGACCGCCTTCGGAAAACTGACGGGGACCTCGCACAGGATATCCGATCCTTCGCGCACGAAGAGTTCATCCTGTTGGACTTCGATATAGATGTGCAAATCGCCGCGCGGTCCGCCGTTTTCACCCGGTTCACCCTCGCCCGCGACACGCAGGCGCAGGCCGGTGTCAACTCCCGCCGGAATATCAACGGCAATCTCCCGCTGGATACGCGTCCGGCCCTCCCCGCCGCAACGGTGGCAGGGTTTTGAAACCGTCCGCCCCGTCCCGCGACAGCGTCCGCAGGTCTGCGTCACGCTGAAGAATCCGCGGGCGATATGGGTCTGCCCCGACCCTTGGCAGGCCGGGCAGACTTCGGGGCGCGACCCAGCCGCCGCGCCGGATCCCGCGCATTCGTTGCATGTCTCCATCCGGCCAAAGCGGATCGTCTTTTTCACGCCGGCCGCGGCCTCGCGCAAGGTAATCGAAACCTTGTATTCGAGATCGTTGCCGGCCCGCGGACCGCGTTGGCGGCGGCCGCCGCCGCCCGATCGCCCAAAGAACATGTCGAAGACATCTTCAAAGGCGTTTTCAAACCCTTGGCCCGCGCCGCCGAACCCTCCGAATCCGCCGCTGAACGGTCCGCCCGCGCCGCCGAACGGATCGCCGGCATGGCCGAACCGGTCATACTGCTTGCGTTTCTCCGGATTCTTGAGAATGTCGTAAGAGGCGTTGATCTCCTTCAACTTTTCCTCTGCGGCCTTGTCGCCGCCGGTCTTGTCCGGATGGTATTTGTGCGCAAGTTTGAGGTACGCCTTGCGGATTTCCTCGTCCGAGGCTCCCCGCGAGACGCCCAGCACTTCATACGGATCGCGTTCAGGCATCTGTGCTCCCAGCCGTGGGTTCCGTTATCGGGAAACCCGCCTTGCCTCAATTCTTCGTACCATCATCCACCACGGTGAAATCGGCGTCCATTGTGCCATCCTTGGGCTGTGGGTCACGCCCTTCCGAAGGCCCTGCCTGTCCCGATCCCGATCCGCCGGCCTGTTGTTGCTGCGCGGCCGCCGCGGCATACATCGCCTCGGCCATCTTGTGCGACGCCTGCGTCACTTTCTGCATGGCGGCCTCGATGGCGGGAATGTCGTCGCCGTTCATCACCGACCGCAGTTCGGCCAACGCCGACTCGATGGCCGCCTTGTCCTGCGCCGAAACTTTGTCCGCGTTTTCACGCAGCATCTTCTCCGTGCCATAGGCGAGCGTGTCCGCATTGTTGTGGACCTCAATCTTGTGTTTGCGTTCCTGATCTTCCTTGGCGTGCGATTCGGCGTCGCGAACCATCTTTTTGATTTCTTCCTCGCTCAGGCCGCTCGACGATTCAATACGTATCTTCTGTTCCTTGCCCGTGGCAAGATCCTTGGCCGACACGTGCACGATCCCGTTTGCGTCAATGTCGAACGCCACTTCGATCTGGGGGATGCCGCGCGGCGCCGGCGGAATGCCCACCAAGTCGAAACGGCCCAGCGTGCGGTTGTCCGCGGCCAGTTCACGCTCGCCCTGAAGAACGTGGATCGTGACGGCTGTCTGGTTGTCCGCGGCGGTTGAAAATATTTGCCGTTTGGTGACCGGGATAGTCGTGTTTCGTTCGATCAACTTGGTGCAGATGCCGCCAAGTGTTTCAATTCCGAGCGATAGTGGTGTAACATCGAGCAGTAGAACATCCTTCACTTCACCCCCCAGCACGCCCGCCTGAATGGCGGCGCCGATCGCCACGACCTCGTCCGGATTCACGCCCCGATGGGGCTCCTTGCCGAAAATGTTCTTTACAATGGCCCCGACGGCCGGCATGCGCGTCATACCGCCTACCAGGATCACTTCATCAATGTCCGACGCCTTGAGTCCGGCATCCTCGAGCGCGCGGAAACACGGTTGCTTGGTGCGCTGCAGGAGGGCATCGCACAGTTGTTCAAGTTTGGCTCGGGTAAGCGTGTAGTTCATGTGTTTCGGCCCCGAGGCATCGGCCGTGATAAACGGCAGATTGATGTCGGTGGACATAACGGTGGAAAGTTCGCACTTGGCCTTTTCGGCGGCTTCCTTGAGGCGTTGCAGGGCCATGGGATCCTTGCGCAGATCGATGCCCTGGTCGCGCAGGAATTCGTCCGCCAGCCATGTGATGATGCACTGGTCGAAATCGTCCCCGCCCAGGTGCGTGTCGCCGTTGGTGCTTTTCACCTCGAAACTGTCGTCGCCAATGGCGAGGATCGAGATGTCGAACGTGCCGCCGCCCAAGTCGTACACGGCGACCTTTTCGCTTTTCTTTTTGTCGAGGCCATAGGCCAGCGCGGCGGCCGTGGGCTCGTTGATGATGCGCAGCACATCGAGTCCCGCAATGCGGCCCGCGTCTTTGGTGGCTTGCCGCTGGGCGTCGTTGAAATAGGCGGGCACCGTGATGACCGCCTGGGTCACTTTTTCACCGAGGTAAGTTTCCGCCGTTTCCTTCATTTTTTGCAGGATCATCGCGGAGATTTCCGGCGGGCGATACGTTTTCCCCTGGACCATGACCTGACAGTCGCCGGTCGAGGTGGCCGAGACCTTGTACGGGACGAGTTTCTCTTCCGATCCGACTTCGTTGTAGCGGCGTCCCATGAAACGTTTGATGGAAAACACCGTGTTTTGGGGATTGGTCACGGCCTGGCGCTTGGCGACAGTGCCCACCAGCCGCTCGCCGTCCTTGGTGAACGCCACGACGGACGGGGTTGTCCGGCTACCTTCCGCATTGGCTATGACGACCGGTTCGCCGGCTTCCATGACGGCGACGCACGAGTTCGTTGTTCCGAGGTCAATTCCGATTACCTTGCCCATAATGTCGTATCCTCCACGCGCGCCTATGCGCTATTCTGTACTGGTTTCCGATTCGTTTGTTTCCGCAGGCGGTTCCTCGGCGGGCGCTTTGCCCACAACGACCTTGGCGGGCCGTATCACCGAGCCGCCCATTCGATATCCCTTTAGCATTTCCCGTGCCACATGATCAGGCGGACAATCGGCCGTCTCAAGGCAGGCCACCGCCTCGTGGCAGGCCGGATCGAACGGCTGGCCCGCCGCGGCAATCGGCTCTACACCATGGCGGCCCAACGCATCGCGGAATTGTTTTGCCACCATTTCAACCCCTTCGATTAGACCGGCCGGTTCCGCTTGGGCATGTTCAACCGCCCGTTCCAGATTGTCCAGCACCGGCAACAGATCCTGCACGAGCCGTTCCGCGGCCATGATCCGGATTTGATCCATTTCGCGCAACATTCGTTTGCGATAGTTGTCGAAATCCGCCCGCGTCCGTAGAAACTGATCCTTCTGCGCATCGCATTCGGCCCGCAAGGCGTCCCGTTCGGCCAGCAGCGCCGCCACATCCACTTCCGGCGGCGGCGGCGGTTCCGGTTGCGTCCCGGTTTTCTCCTGGGCCGCCTCCGCTTCGAGTTTTTTCTCCAATTCGGTTTTTTTCAAGGCGTCTTTCTTCATAATTCCCTTCAAAACATGCCCGCGACCCTGTGCTATACGCCCGCCAGGCGGGTCAGAAACCGGCTCAACATGGCGGCCGTATAATCCACCACCGCCGTCAACCGCTGATACGGCATCCGGCGGGGGCCCAATATGCCTATCACGCCCGCCGGCTCATTGCCCACATGGTAAGGCGATGCCACGACACTGATTTCACGCAGGCCGGGTTCTTGGCTTTCCGATCCTATCCAAACCGACGCGCCCTTCCCGGCTTTGGCCACATTCGCCCGCAATAGGGCCGCCAGGCGTTCACGTTCCTCGAGCACGCCGAACACCTCGCGTGCCCGGTCAATGTCGCGAAATTCCGGCTGCTCAAACAATTGCGCGGCCCCTTCCAGATACAACGGCGCGGGCCGGTTGGCCGGCAACAGTTGCAGTATGCGCAGCGCACGCTCCGCCAGGATCCGGTTTTCATCCAAGACCATCCGTACGATCCCATGCATCCGCGCTACCATCTGGTCGCAGGATACCCCGCGCATATGTTCATTCAAAAAACGGCTCAACTTTACGAATTCATCCGGCCCCGATCCGTCGTCCCATTGAAGTATGGCCGTGTGCACACGCCCGTAACTATCCGCCACCATCACCGCCGCGCGCGTCGGCGACACCGGCATCACTTCGATGTGCTGCACCCGGGCATTGTCCTCGTCCGGCGCCTGGACCATGCCGGTCTGATGGGACACCAGCGCCAACAACTGGCTGGTCTGGCGCATGATCTCGTCCGCGTCGTTCAGGCGGGAAGACATCTCGCGCTCGATCCGCGCGCGCTCGGCCAGCGTCAATTCCTGGACGCCCATCAGATAATCCACGTAATACCGGTATCCGCGATCCGTCGGCACGCGGCCCGAACTCGTGTGCAACTGCTGCAAGTAACCAGCCTCTTCGAGATCGGCCATCACATTGCGCACCGTGGCCGGGCTGAAATCCAATCCAAACCGCTTTACGATCACGCGAGAACCCACCGGTTCCGCTGTCGTGATGTAACACTGGACGACCGCGCGGAGTATCAACTCTTCCCGTTCATTCAGTTTCGTATTTTGATCCATGAAACCACCTTAGCACTCGACAGAAGAGAGTGCTAACAACTCGTCTGAGTGTAGCATACCCCATACCGTTTGTCAAGGATTTTGGGGCTGGATAGGTTGTTATAAAATCGTAAATTATTTCAAGACAGACGGTTACAGTAAAGAAAAGGGAATAGGCCCCTGTCTCTCAGGCGGGTTGAGCCCCCCGGTGACCCACAATGGAAAAGGGAAATGGACGCAAGGACGCAAAGGACGGGGGGCCTATTCATTCCGGCGATAACGGCCGAAACCGGGAACCCGCCTTACATCGTAAGGGAGGCATGGTATTCATGCAGGGATAGAACGCACATTTCGGATTCGCGCATGGCGCGCAGGGCTTGGATACCGGCGCGGGCGGCGGCGAGGGTGGTCATGATCGGCAGTCCCCGCTCGATGGCGGTGCGCCGGATGGCCTTGCTGTCCGCGCTGGACTCGCTTCCGAGCGGCGTGTTGATAATCCAGTCCACCTCGCCGTTGATCATGCGGTCCACGATATGGGGCCGGCCCTCGCCGACCTTGTGGACCGTTTCGACTTCGATGCCCTGCTCGCGCAAGGCGGCGGCCGTGGCCTTGGTGGCCAGGAGTTTGAAACCCAGATCCGCAAGGTCTTGGCCGATGGTCCCCATTTTGGCGCGGTCGAGGCGGTTGAGACTCAAAAAGACGGCGCCGGATTGCGGCATGGAATTGCCCGCGGCGATCTGGCTCTTCGCAAAGGCAAGGCCCATGTTGCGGTCAATGCCCATGACCTCGCCCGTGCTGCGCATTTCGGGTCCGAGCAGAATGTCCACCCCGGGGAATTTGATGAACGGCAGAACAACTTCCTTGGCCGAGACATAATTGGGCACGGGATCCGCGGTCACGCCGAGTTCGCGAAGGGTCTTGCCGGCCATGACGCGCGCGGCGATTTTCGCCAGCGGCAATCCCGTCGCCTTGCTCACGAACGGCACGGTCCGCGAAGCGCGCGGATTCACTTCGAGAATGTAGATATCGTCGTCGCGCACGGCATATTGCACGTTCATGAGACCGACGACGCCCAGTTCGTGCGCCAGTGCGCGCGTCTGGTCCTTGATGCGTTCAATGACGAATGCCGGCAAATCGTAGGGCGGCAGAATGCACGCACTGTCGCCGGAGTGGATGCCGGCTTCCTCGATATGCTGCATGACGCCCGCTACGATCACATCGGTTCCGTCGCCGAGGGCGTCCACGTCAATTTCAATGGCCGCCTCAAGGAATTTGTCAATCAGGATGGGATGTTCGGGCGACGCATCCACGGCCATCGTCATGTAACGGTCGAGCGATTCCCGGTCGTAGACGATTTCCATGGCGCGCCCGCCGAGCACGAACGACGGCCGCACGACCACGGGATAGCCGATCCGCTCCGCGATGACACGGGCTTCCGCGAGCGACGTCGCCGTGTCGTTCGCGGGCTGAAGCAGGTTGAGTTTTTCGACCACCTCACGAAAACGCTTGCGATCTTCGGCGCGCGCGATGCTGTCCGGCGATGTTCCGATAATCGGCACGCCGGCCTTTTCAAGCGCGACGGCGAGATTGAGGGGCGTCTGGCCGCCGAATTGCACGATGACCCCCTTGGGTTTTTCGCGTTCGACGATGTTCAGGACGTCCTCGAACGTGACCGGCTCGAAATAGAGCCGGTCCGCGGTGTCGTAATCGGTCGAGACCGTTTCCGGATTGCTGTTGACCATGATGGTCTCGTATCCGTCTTCCTTGAGCGCAAAGACGGCGTGCACGCAACAGTAGTCGAATTCGATGCCCTGCCCGATGCGGTTCGGGCCGCCGCCCAGAATCATTATCTTGTCCTTCGCGGCCGGCCGCACCTCGTCCTCGTCGCCGTAGGTCGAGTAGTAATAGGGTGTATAGGCCTCGAATTCCGACGCGCAGGTATCCACGAGGCGATAGGTCGGGACGACGCCATGTTTCGTGCGCAGCGCCCGGACTTCGATCGGATCCATGTTCCACAGGAAACCCAGTTGACGGTCCGAAAAGCCGCATTGTTTGGCCTTGCGCAGCACGCCGGAATCGTCGGGATTCGCCGTGCGCAGCGCCTCTTCTTCTTCGACAATCTGCCGCATGTTTTCAAGGAACCACGGGTCAATCTTCGTCGCCTCGAACAATTCCTCGACGCTGGCCCCCGCGCGGAACGCCTGCGCCAACCGGACCAGGCGTTCGGGGCGCGGCGTGCGGATCTCGCGCAACAGGGCTTCCTTTTCCTCCGGCGAGCAGGGATTTCCGGTCAGCGGCTTGTCCCGGCCATCGGCGCCAAGGCCGAAACGCCCGATTTCGAGGCCGCGGATGCCCTTTTGGAGCGATTCCTTGAAGGTCCGGCCGATGCTCATCGTTTCGCCGACACTTTTCATCTGGACCGTCAGGTTCGAGTCGGCGCCGCGGAACTTTTCAAAGGCCCAGCGCGGGATCTTCGTCACGCAATAGTCAATGGTCGGCTCGAACGAGGCCGGCGTTTCGCGCGTGATATCGTTCGGAATTTCATTGAGGAAGTAACCCACGGCCAGTTTGGCCGCAATCTTGGCGATGGGAAATCCCGTGGCTTTCGAAGCGAGCGCGGAACTGCGCGACACGCGGGGATTCATTTCAATGACAACCATCCGCCCGTTGCCCGGATGCACGGCAAACTGGATGTTCGACCCGCCGGTATCCACGCCGATTTCGCGGATAATCGCGATGGCCGCATCGCGCATGACCTGGTATTCCTTGTCGGTCAGCGTCTGAGCCGGCGCAACCGTGATGCTGTCACCGGTATGAATCCCCATGGGATCGAAATTTTCGATCGAGCAGATGATCACGACGTTGTCGTTCATGTCGCGCATCACCTCGAGTTCGTATTCCTTCCATCCGATGACCGATTCCTCTATCAGCACCTCGTTGATGGGGCTGCACGAAAGCCCCCATTCGACCACGCCATCGTATTCATCGCGGTTGTAGGACACGCCCGCGCCCATCCCGCCCAGCGTGAAGGCCGGACGAACGATCGCGTTGTAATTGAGTTCGGCGCCGAATTCGCGGGCTTCCGCGAGCGAATGGACGACCCGGCTACGGGGCACTTCGAGCCCGATGCGCAACATGGCCTCGCGAAACAGGCCGCGATCCTCGGCCTTCTTGATTGCGCCCAGACGCGCGCCGATGAGTTCGCAGTCGTATTTTTCCAGAATGCCCGTCTCGGCCAGTTCGACCGAAAGATTCAGCCCCGTTTGCCCGCCCACGGTCGGCAATAGGGCATCGGGCCGTTCCCGCGCGATTATCTGTTCGAGCATGGCGGCGGTCAACGGCTCGATGTAGGTCCGGTCCGCCGTTTCCGGATCGGTCATGATTGTCGCGGGATTGCTGTTGACCAGGACAACCTCGTATCCCTCTTCGCGCAGAGCCTTGCAGGCTTGCGTGCCGGAATAATCGAATTCGCAGGCCTGGCCAATGACGATGGGGCCGGAACCAATCAGCAGGATTTTGTGCAGATCCGTTCGTTTGGGCATTTCAGGTAACAGGCTCCAAGTTTCGTGAACCGAGATCGTTCCACCGGATCCGGCGGATTCGACGAATCAATTGGTTTGCCGCGTAATCTCCAATATTTCCAGGACCATATCGCCCGCGGGCACTTTCGCCACCGCCGTATCGCCCACCGACAGGCCCAGCAGGGCTTTGCCCACCGGCGACTGAACGGAAAGCCGGCCATGCGCCAAATCCATTTCCAACGGACTCACCAGCGAATACACCATTTCCTTGTTGGTTTTTTTGTTGAGCACCCGGACCGTGGATCCCAGATACGCTTTTGTGGCGTCAATATCCTTGTCTTCAATCACCACGGCGCGCGTCAACTTGTCTTCCATGTCGCGAATGCGTGCGTGGAGCATGGCCTGCTCTTCTTTCGCCGCATGGTAATCGGCGTTTTCGCTGAGATCACCGTAGCTGCGCGCCAGTTCGATGGCCTCCGCCACTTTCATGCGCCGCGCGTTGCATTCGGCCAGTTCCGCCTTGAGTTTTTCCAGCCCTTCCCGGGTCACATACACTTTGTCCATGCGTGGCTGCCTATGCTCCTGATTGCGATTGGCCGCGCCGCCTCGCGGCCCTTGGATTTGTGTGCCAATGTCGGGCGCACAGTATAGCAAACCCCGCAGGCGGCGCCAAACGCCCGATCCCCCGCGGGCCCGGCCAGCGTCAAGGCAGGCGCATCGAGTGGCGCTCAAAATCGGGTGTTGCCGGCTGCGAATCGCTCCGGCCGTTTTCGTGTCCGGGCGCGGCAGGGGGGCTTACGCCGCGTCGATCGTCTTTGGATTGCGCAGGTGGGCGACGGCGTCGTCGTGCGTGATCGCGCCTTCCATATAAAGGTTCTTGATGCACTTGTCGAGCGTCAACATGCCGTCGCGTGTCGCGGTTTCGATGATGCTGTACACCTGGTGCGTTTTCCCCTCGCGGATCAGGTTCGACACCGCAGTGTTGTTTTTCATCAGTTCGTAGGCCAGCACGCGGCCCTTGCCGTCCTCGCGCGGCAACAGCCGCTGCGACAGCACCGCGAGCAGCGTCATGGACAATTGGACCCGGATCTGCTGCTGCTGTTCGCCGGGAAACACGTCCACGATGCGGTCCACGGTCTGCACCGCGTCGTTCGTGTGCAGCGTCGCGAACACGAGATGGCCGGTCTCGGCGGCGCGCAGCGCGGCCTGGATCGTCTCAAGGTCGCGCATCTCGCCGATCATGATGACGTCGGGACTCTGCCGCAGCACGTATTTGAGCGCGTTGGGAAACGTCAGCGTGTCGCCGCCGATTTCACGCTGATCCACGATGCTTTTCTTGTGCGAATGGACATATTCCACGGGATCCTCGATGGTGATGATATGGCATGCGCGCGATGCGTTGATGAAATCCACGATGGACGCCAGCGTGGTCGTCTTGCCGTGGCCCGTCGGGCCGGTCACGAGGATCAGGCCCTGTTTCATCAGAGCCAGCGCCGCGACATCCCCGGGCAGGCCGAGTTCCTTGAACGACGGCACCGTTTCGGGAATCGGCCGCAACGCCGCCGCAACCGTCTGCCGTTGCAGGTAGACGTTGACGCGAAACCGCTGTTTGCGCCCCGGCGTCATCGAAAAATCGAGTTCCTTCCGTTCCTCGAAGAATTTTCGCTGTTCGGCCGAGAGCAGGCCGTAAATCAGTGCGCGCGCCTGCTCCGCCGTCAGGGCCTCCCAGCGCGGCGCGGGCCGCAGTTCGCCGTGAATCCGCAGCATGGGCGGCGCACCCGCCGTGACGATCAGATCGGACGCCTTTTCCTTTACAACCGCATCGAGCAGCGCTTTGATATCCATCTCAAATCCCCGGTTCCGCGGCACGCAACGATCTTGTGCCGCCCCCATGATACCCCAGCGCCGGCCTGCAAGCAACGGACGAGCGCGGCGTGGGATTGGAAATGCCGCACTCATGGGAATTCAATGAGGCAGGTAACGGATCGGGACGCCGGACCGCCACGCGGACATAACGAAAGCGTCAGTGCGTGACGAGACCGATAGACGACAATGCGATTCAGGAGGCCATTGACCGCCTTCATGCGGCCGCGCCGGGATCGGTCGTCATTTTGTTCGGATCGCGGGCGCGGGGTTACCGGGCGTTACGGAGGCGTTCGACCAGACGGGAATGGCGCGCGGCGACCTGGGTGTTGCGGATCGCCATGCCGACGGCTTTCGAATCGCCAACGACGATGACCAGTTTTTTCCCCCGTGTGACGGCGGTGTAAAGCATGTTGCGCTGAAGCAGCAAATAATGCTGCGCAAGCAGGACAAGCACGATGGCGGGATATTCGCTGCCCTGCGACTTGTGGACCGTCATCGCATAGGCCGGGGCGAGGTCGTCCGTCTCCAGGAAGGGATAGATGACCGTCCGGTCGTCGAAACGCACTTCAAGTTCCGCCGCCTCGACGTCAACGACCGTGATGACGCCCACGTCGCCATTGTACACGTCCAGTTCGTAATTGTTCCGCAACTGGATCACCTTATCGCCTTTTCGGAACGGCTTGCGCGGGATGGCCGCGCCCGACGGATTCAGCGCGGCCTGCAATGCCTCGTTCAGGCGTTCGACGCCCGCCGCGCCGCGGTGCATCGGCGCCAGCACCTGGATGTCGCGCAGCGGATCAAGCCCAAACTTGCGCGGCATCCGCCCGCAAACCAGTTCGACAACCGTTTCGGCAGCCTTTTCCGGATCCTTGCGCTCGACAAAGAAAAAGTCGGTCGCGTTGAATTCGGGGTACTGGCCGTTGTTGATGCGGTGCGCATTCGCGACGATCCCGCTCTGCGCGGCCTGGCGGAACACGGTCTTGAGCCAAATGACCGGCACGACCCCGCTCGATATGATGTCCATGAGCACCGTGCCCGGCCCGACGCTCGGCAACTGATCCACGTCGCCGACCAGAATGAGCCGTGCATACGGGGGGATCGCCTTCAGCAAATGCTGCATCAGCGGCAGATCCACCATCGAACTCTCGTCCACGATCACGACGTCCGCAGCAAGCGGATTGTTCTCGTCGCGCATGAAATGCCCTTCCTTCGGACTGAATTCGAGCAGCCGGTGTAAGGTGCGGGCGGGCGCGCCGGACGCGGTTTCCATGCGTTTCGCGGCGCGGCCCGTCGGGGCGGCGAGGAGCACGCGCAACTCTTTTTTCCCGAAAATCGTCCAGAGGCTGCGAATCAACGTGGTCTTGCCCGTGCCTGGTCCGCCGGTAACGACCATGACCTTCGCGGCGGCCGCGGTGTGAATCGCCTCGCGCTGGCCTTCGGACAGTTGAATGGCTCCGGTCCGCTCGATCCACGCGCAGGCCTTTTCGGCGTCTATTTGCACGGGTTTTGCCGGCGTGTGCAGCAACCGCTTCAGGCAGGCGTCGCATTCGGTTTCGGCACGGTGCATCGGCCGCAGATAAATGGCATCATGTTCGCGGACCACCGCCTGCTTCGCCACCAGCGCCACCAGCGATTTACCCACCAATCCGGCCTCGGCGCCCAGCAATCCCGACGCCTGAGCGATCAGATCGTTTTCCGGCAAAAAAACATGGCCGTTGGCCGTGGCCTGTTCGAGCGCATACACGAGGCCGGCCTCGAGCCGCTGCGGCGCCGTCGGCGCCATGCCAAGCCGCACAGCGATTGCGTCGGCCTTCTTGAATCCGATTCCCGCGACTTCGTCCGCAAGCCGGTAGGGATTTTCGCGCAACACCGACGCGGCCGTGTCGCCATACTGCTTCTGGATGCGCGCGGCCTGCGCGCCGGCAATCCCGTGTTCCTGCAGGAACAGCATGACGGCCCGCGCGCCCTGCTGCGCGCGCCAAGCCTGGCTGATTTGTTTCGCGCGCCTGAGTCCAATGCCGGAAACCCCCTTCAACCGTTCCGGTTCTTCCTCGATTACGCGCAGCGTGTCGAGCCCAAAGGCCTTCACCAGCCGCTTCGCATACTGCGCCCCGATCCCTTTGATCAGGCCGGAACCGAGGTATTTTTCCACGGCTTCAAGGCTCGTCGGCGCGACAATGTCATAGTTGTCGGCGCGAAATTCCTTCCCGTACTTGGGATTCTCGTTCCAGCGGCCGGACAGGCGCACTGTCGCGCCGGGCGTCAACGCCATGGCGTGCCCGGTGAACGGAACCAGTTCCGGATGGCCCGCCGCGCGCAAGCGGCCCACGACGAAACCCGACTCGGCGTTTTCGTAGACAATCCGCTCGACGACGCCCTCGATGGTTTCAGGGTCGCTGTCGGTGTGGGCGGGGTCGAATAGATCCATGAGCCGCGGTTCTCAGCCTCCGATGGGCACGCTGTCGAAACGGCGCACGACGATCTCGTCCGTCGCGGCGCGCGGACTCTGCGTGGCGAGAAACAACGCCACGTGCGCGATGTCCTCCGGCTGAAGCCAGTTCGTCTTGTCGCGATCCGGCATGTTTTCGCGGGCGAGCTGCGTGTCCACGCCGCCGGGGCATATCGCATGCACGCCTATTCCGTAGGGGCGCAATTCCATCGCGAGAACTTTCGTCAGGCCGTTCAATCCATGCTTGGATGCACAATACGCGGCCTGTTCCGCGATGGGCTTGAGTCCCGCCACGCTCGAAATGTTGATGATCCGGCCACGCCTGCGCGCCATCATTCCGGGCAAGACGGCCTGAATGCACAAAAACGGCCCCGTCAGGTTGACGTCGAGCGTCCGCCGCCACGACGCCTCATCCGTTTCTATAAACGGCTTGAACGATCCGTACCCCGCGTTGTTCACGAGGATGTCAATGGGGCCCAACTCGCATTCGGCCATCCGTACAGCCTCGGAAACGCCGCGGGCCGACGTCACGTCACACACAATCGCCCGCGCGCGCCGGCCCAGCCGGCGCACGGCATCGGCCGTCTCCTCGATTTCGCGCGCCGTCCGCGCAATCGCCGCAATGTCGCAGCCTTGTCGGGCAAACGCCAACGCGATGCCACGCCCGATCCCGCGTCCCGCGCCCGTAATCAACGCCACCGTGTCCTGTAACGCCATCGGTTCCAAAGGCTTCTCCTTATGTGCGCGCCGCGGACTCGTCGCTGCCGGCCCGCCTCACCAAATCGGCCATACTGCATCGTTCCGGGCCGATCCGCAAAGCGGTTTGCATTGCGTCCCGCAACACCGGATCTTGCCGCAGGGCCGAGGGATTGTCGCCGGCGTTGCGCAGGCAATTCATCACGTCCGCCATCGTGATTTTGTCAATGGATCGCGCGGGCTGATACGTGGGCGGGTTCGACGCGGACTTCACAAAAATGTTCGCCTTTTCGAGCACATCGAACGTCGTGTTCAACATGCGCGACGGCACGTTCCACTGGCGCGAGCAATCCTCGATGGACATGCCCGGCAGTCCCGCGTCGAAGCGGCGGCACACCTCGATGGCCGCCCAGATTCCCAGGCTTTCTTTGTAGGCAAAACTCGACGTGTCCATAAAGCGTTCCATCGCAAAGGTCGGCTCATGCTGATAGGCGAAGGCCAGCACCGCCCCGAACAGCAGCGTCAGCCAACTGAAATACACCCACATCAGCAATATGGGGATCTGCGCGAAGGTCAAATACACGATATTGTAGCGCGGCAGCCCGAACTGGAACCGCACGTAGGCCCACGACATCAGGCACCAGATGGTCCCGGCCACGATGCCCGCGAACAGGGCGTACCGGAACTTCACGCGGGTCTTCGGAATGAAATAATACATGAGCGTGAGGACGACGTAACTCAACACGAACTGGATGCCGCGAAGGCCGACCGCAAACGAGCCGAGTCTTCGGGTAATCACGGCGCTTTCGAGCACGGCCGTGGCGCTGAGCACCGCCGACACCATGAACGGCAACAGCAGCAGGATCATGAGGTAGTCGCTCAATATCCGGTACCACGACCGGCTCCACGGCAGGTTCCAGATCTTGTTGAATGACGCCTCGACGTTCATCATCAATCCGAAAACGGCGCTCAGGACGAACACGATCCCCGCCAGCGTCAACGTCCGGGGATTCGAGCTTCGCTCCGCGTAGAGCATGATCATCTTGACCGGATTCGTCAGTTGCCGCCCGTCCGGCGCAATGTTCCCCGGCTGCTCGAACCCCCCGAACAGCAGCGCAATCAGGGTCTCCCACAACTCGCGGTTGCGCTCCGCGCTTTCCGATGGGACGGCCGCGACGCCGGAGGGCAACGAGGGCTCGAGCAGATCCCCGATGGCCTCCCCGACATTGAAGGTCTGAATGATGAAAAACATGATCGCGAGAAACGGCACGATGGACAGGATCGTCGCAAACGTCAGCGCGGACGCGCGCAGAAGCAGATCGTCCTCCCAAAGATGCTTGGCCAGCAGAACGATCATGCGGATGTGCTTGGGAATGAAACCATGCGGAATCTCCTCGCCCGGCCGCCCGATATGCCACACGTCGTGCATGACAAACCGGCGGCCCCGGCGCAAGGCTTCCGCCATTCGTGTCCGATAGTCGCCCATGCCGCTATGCTAAACCACCGGTCCCGGCTCCGGCAAGCCATACCGGCGCGCGCGGCGCATTATGCGTTTCGTCCAAACAGGATCTCGCCGCCGCGGCCCTGGGCGATGAGCGAAACGTAGGATTCCAAATCCTTTTGCACGTCCGGCGCCGTCAGGTCGAGCGTCCGGCCGCGTTCGGCGGCCATGTAAGCGGCCTGGCACAACTTCGTGATTTCGAGACCGTACGCCCAGTTCAGCTTCGCATCCTTTCCCGCCGCAAACGCGCGGCACGCGTCTATATGCTCGTCCGTGTAGCCGTAGAGATCCGCCTCGTTCGGCTCGACGGGCAGCAATCCCCGGCTCGCGGTGGATTTTTCGAGCGCGGACTCGACATCGGCCGCGGCATCGGCCGCCTCATCGCCGATGAAAATCTGCAGCGGAGTCTGGAGGCTGTTCATCTCGAAGGCATACCCCGGTCCGAGCGCGTCCATCGAAAGGCGCATGCCCTGTTTGTCGTACATCCACGAACTCGTGAACTGGCCCTTGACCAACTGGCCGTTGTCCGGGTTGCGGAACGTGACCAGCCCCGTCGCGAAGTCTTCGGCGGGAACCTTTCCGTAATCCACGCCCATTTTGTCGAGCAGGCGCTTGCGCCATTGCGGCTGGCCCCACTTGAGCAGCGCTGTCTCGGCCGTCACCGACACCGGCTGCAGAAAATCAACCGGCTTGCCGAGCGGCGTCAGCACATACCACACCGCCGCGATACAGTGGCACGCCATGTCGCACAACACCCCCCCGCCCTGTTTCGTCGGATCCCAGAACCAGCCCTCGTGCGGCCCCGCGTGCTCTTCCGCGGCGCGCGACAGCGTGAACGGGCCCATCGAGCGTTGCTGCGGCGCAAGTTGGGCCAGTTGCGCCGCGATGGTTTTCATGTGAATCTGGTTCTCGAAATACGCGGTCGGAAGGTTCATTTCGCGGCCAAGTTCGACAAGCCGCCGGGCCTCCGCGACGGTGCGGCCGAGCGGTTTTTCGCAGATCACGCCCTTGAGCGGCGCGCCCGCCTTGACGGCGTCCCGAATACGCTCCACGATCTCGATGCGCGCAAAATTCGGCGCAAACACGGCCACGGCGTCGCAACGGTTGCACAGTTCCTCGACGGTCGAATACACCTTGCAGTCGCCGAGGCCGTTCTCCCGTGCATAGGCCGCCAATTCCTCCGCGCCCTTCAGCGCATGCACGCCCACAAGGTCAATGCCCCGCACGCATTGCAGCGCCTTCGCCTGAAACTTGGCAATAAATCCCGCACCGATATAACCCAGCCTGAACGTTCCCATCGTACATCCTCCTTGAACCGCCTATGTGGTTGTGAATTCAGCGACTCGTTGGAATTATAGGAAAGAAACGGCAGAGGCTCAAGGTGTTTGCGGACCGTGGGACAGGCTGTCCAGCCTGTCCATAAAGTTTCTAACTTTGCGAAGCGCAGGACAGGCCCACGGTCCGCAGCCAAGAGACGTTTTGTATCCTCTCTTGGTGGTTGAAAGCAGGACAGGCTGGACAGCCTGTCCCACGGCCCGCAACCAAGGGACTTTTGTATTTTCTCTTGGCGGTTGAAAGCGGGATGGAGGAAGAAGGGAAGGACAATGGTCTGTTCCGTCCACACCGACCACCGACCACCAGCCGCCGCTTCATTTCGCCTTGAGCCGTTTGACCAGTTTCGCAATCCATAGGTCAACATAGGCCGGACCGAGTTCATCGAGCACGTTCAGTCCCTGTGCGCGGCCGAACTCGATAGCCGCGTCGCGGGCGCGCCGCCGCGCCTCGCGAGCCTCTTCGGTGGTGAGTTTGCCGTCCGCCTTGGCCTCCTTGATGGCCTGCACATAGGTCCGGTAGGTCAACTCGACGCCTGCTTCGAGCGCCTGCAACGCCCGTTCAAACCGCCGGTTCCGCGCGTTTCGCAGCAGGTCGCTCGAACGAAACGCCGTCCACGCCAGCCCCAAGAGTCCGCCAATCAGCGTCAATGCCGCATCCGATTGCAGCACGTGTCCCAAAGTCATGTCCGTTTCCTTTCGTTTGCGGCGGGCCCGCCTCGTTCGCGATTGTCCGCGTGCACATGGCCGTCCGCGTAGTCGTCCTTCACCCAATCGAAGTGGCGGCGGCACCGATCGCCGAGAATCCGTTGCGGAATCCGCGCACGCGTGGCCGCCACCACCGCCGTCAAATCCACCGCAATCCCGCCGAACTCGGCGAGGTGCATCGATCGCCGCGCGACCAGCCCGCCCTCGTCCGTCCAGCCCAGACGCCGCGCGAGACGTTCCAGATCCGCCGGCGTCCGCACCGCGTCTTTCACGATGAGCCAAACCTCCTGTCCCGCCCATGCGCACAGATCCCGGCGCACGCGTTCCAACGATTCCAGCGTGGACGCATGGACCATCGCCAAGCCGTCCGCGTTCTCGAATTCGCGCAACCTGAAATGGCTCATCGCCTCGCCGTCCACGCGCGCGATCAGCGACACGTCGTTGCGCCCGCTACAGGAACGCGCGCACATCGGTCAGATACCCGTTCACCGAATCGTCGGCGTTCTTGATGCACGTCATGCCCGGACGCAGGTACACCTGCGCCAGCGCGAGACAGTCCGCGTCCGTGGCCGGCGGCGACGGCGACGCCGCCTCGACGCCGGACTTCACGCTCACGCCCCATGTGTCGAGCCGCGCCTGCACAAGATCCATGCGCGGATAGACCGCGGGCGGCAGAAAGACCGGTGTGTCCATGGCCGCCGAAAGCCGGAACGGCATTTTCGAGATAAACGCGTAGCCATGCTTCACCGTGACCGTCATGCCCGCCGGCGATTTCGCTTCAACCTTCAAATCGTCCGGCGTCGCGCCGCGCAACACACCGTCGCCGCCGCCCCACGCCAGGTTCAGGAGCCAGAACGCCAACTCCAGCGCCGCCTCGATCCGGTCGTCCCACAAATTCAATTTCGACGACGACACCGGGCGTTCCTGGAACGTCCACGTCGTCTTCGTGTAACTGCTGCCCCTAATGGCCATTGCCTTCTCCTTATAGGTTGGTGGCTGGTAGATGAGATGGCGCTCCGTTCGAACCGTTCGGACCGATCCGGCCGATCCGACTGATCCGGCCGATCCGCCCCGCTGATCGCCTTCAGTCTTTCTCCCGGTCCACCATCAATCCAAGTGGTAACCCATGTCCAGTCCAACCGTCGCATCGTCCAACCGAAACTGATACAACTCCGTCGCCGACTCTTGGCCGCGCGCCATGAACGACAACGGATTCGCGACCGTCCGCAGGGGCGCCTCGAACCGCACAATCGTCCGTACGTGTTTCCCGTGAAACCGGTGCGTAACGGACCGTGCGCGCGCAACGATCCGCCCCGCAAACCGTCCGCCCCATTCATCCGCCGCCGCCGGATCCAGCCGGCGCAACGGCGCGCCGCGCAATTCGACAAGGTCGCCTTGCCGGATTGCCGCGTCGCCCGCATGAAACAGCACGAATCCGCTCCGGTTCGGGTAGGCGAGATCGTCCAACAGGCCGCGCACAAGGCGATCCGCGTCGTCCTCATACGCGATTGCATGGCAACGCAAGCGCCCTACACGATCCCCGTACAGGCGCATGCTCGCGTATCGCCGGTATGTCTTCGACAAGCCCGCCGGCGCCGGATTGCCGCTGAACAGCAACACATTCGCGATGCTGTCCGCATCCGCGGCAAGGCCGGCCCCCATGATGGCCGGGTCGTGGCACAGCACACGCTCCACGGCGGCACGCCGGAACGAAACCGCCATGTCGGGGCCGATGGACCAGACGCACCCTTCCGCGAGGTAGGCCAGTTGCGTCAGCGCCTCGAAGAGGCTTCCCGTTACGCCGTATCCCGTCAACACTGTTGCGATCGGTTCGATGGAATCCTCGCTCGGTCCCGCATACGAAAAGAAATCCTTCAATTCGAGATCCGGTTCGAGAAATTTCCCGTCTTGCCACAGATACACCGTCCCGTGGCCCTTCTCGATCAGGGCCGCATTGAAACATTCTCCGCCGCCGTACACCATGCCGAGATACCGCCCGTACCGGTCCACCCGATCGTCGAATGCGCCCGTCGTGTCGCGGTGCGGGTTCAATTCGATGTATTCGACGCCTTTCGTCTCGATGAGCGTCTGCAGCGCGGCCGTCGCGGCATCGGCCCGCACCTTGTAGCCGCTGATCGCGTATCGCGCATCGGTCCAATCGCTCGTTTCCGGGTGGATGTTCCGCGCGTGCGAGTTTAGCGCCGGCTCTTCCGCGTCCACCAGCATGAGCCGCAGATCCGGCCACGACACGCCGTCCACAATCAATCCCGATAGGGTGTCGCCGTCTTTCGCGTATGCGTTGCTTGCGTCAATGCGGACCGGGCCAACCCATTGGCCTTCGGAGATGCCGCCCATCCCCATTTCGTTTTCCGGACGCCTGCGCGCGAGAAACTTGTTCCATTCCCGTTGCGCGCCGTCCGGATAGGCCCCATGCGCGACGCGGTAATGCACATCACCCGGCGTGCGGTTGATCAGCGCCTTGACGATATCGCCGATCGCCGCGTTCGCGAAGCCCGCCGGAACCGCGCCGTCCACGTCCGCCCACGTGCGTTCGGCCTCGAACGCCAGCATTTCGTGGAACGTCACATACCGGTCGAGAATCAACTTCTGCATGTCGCCCCACTGCGGGTTGATCACGGTCACGGGCGCTTCGCAGAACAATTCGCCTTCCACCCACACGCGCACGCGGTACCCAATGCCGAGTTCCGCCGCCGACGGCAGGATGCCCGCAATGCGATCCGCCTCGTCCGGCGCGCCGCGCGTCGCGTCGAGCAGCGTCACCTCCTCATGCACCGCCACGCGCCGTCCCGAAGGATCCAGCACCTCGATTCGGTACGTCATGGCCGTCACCACCACCGGTCGCGAAACGACACCACGGCCGAGCACGCATGGGCGCTCGACGCGTCGTCGTAATAGGCCAGCGTCGTGCCTTCCGGCGCGATGCGCGGGAATGTTCCGCTCGTGTAAGGCGTTACGTCCTCGCCATCCAGCAACGCGCGCGATTGCGCGCCGTCCAGGACGAGCGTGCAGCCTGCCTCGACAATCCCCTCGTATGTCAGCGTGGCCGATCCGTCGCTCATGGACGGATTGACCAGGCGTCCCGCGGCCGTGATGGCGATCACCGTCCGCGACGCCGCATTGCCTGACGCCGCGAGTTCGATCGTGTCGCCAGAAGCGGCAATCGCCCACTCCGTTTCATGGACAGCGGCGGATTCCTCGAACGGGTCCGGCGCTTCCAACTGAAGCGTGAACGATCCCGCCAGCGATCCGCGGGCCACTTCGCGGGCAAACGCCGTGCGCCGAACCCACAGACGGCGCCCCGGACGAAGCGACAGCGCCGTGAAACCGGATTCCGATGCCGCCTCCGCAATCGCGTCCAGCCGCGCCTCGATGGCCTCGACGGACGTCTCGCCCCGGATCATGCCCGTAATCGTGATCTTTCGCGCGTCCCGGCCTCCTGTCTCCGCGTGCTTTTCCTGCACCGTGGTGTGCGTCTCGTCGAACGTTACCGCACCCAGCATGATGGCCATGGCTTACGCCTCCCCAAGAACCGCGACGGAATCGGTCGCAGCCGCCGGTTGGCGTCCGGCCCAATCCGCCGCATACGGCGCCAGCGTCTTCCACGCCTCTTCCTCCAGCGTGTCCGCCATGACCGTCAGCGCCAAATGCCGAGCGCCCGCCTCGATGCGCTGGCTGCCGATCGCCAGATGTTTCTGTTCAACCGCGTCTTTCGCGGCCAGCGATCGCAACAAACAGGCGCCCGCCAGCAACGCCTCGCCGCGCACCACGGCCGTCGGCGGCGTTCCCGCCTCCAGTGTGGGATCGATTCGCCGAAGCAATGCCTCATGCGCCGCGGCGATGCCCGCCGCCACCAGCGAAGCCGGAACCATCACGGCGTCGTTCACCTGCAACGCCAGCCGCACGTCCGATTCCGATGCGAAATTCGCCATGTTTCACCGCCTTTCCAAGAGTTAGGAGTCAGAAGTTGGAGATTTGAAGTTGGGGTTGGCGATTGACATGTCTTGTCCCCGTCTTCTCTCTCCCAACTCCTGACTCCTTTCTTCTTACGTCCAGTCGCTCTTCACGACCACGCGGGCCTTCGGATACAGCAGCGCGAACGCCGTGACGGTCGTCAGATACGTCCGCTCCCATTGCTGGTTGATGAGTTTGTCGCTCTCGACCAGCACATCCTGTTCCGTCAGTTTGATGGCCGCATAATTCGCGTCGAGAATCGTCAGGGTGTTCGCCGGCTGATCCTCCATCGGCACGAGTTTCATGCCCAGCGGCGACGGCAGATTGCCCGTCTTCGCGAAATCGAAGGCCGCCGCATCCTTGAACTCGTCCATGCCCAGGATCGTCTTGCACAGGTCCGCGTTCGCCAGCATGTGCGTCGGCGTGAAATAGTGCTCGACCCCCAGTTTCAGGAATCCCGCCACGATGTCGCCGTACACCCACGCATCCGCCGTCGCGGTGTTCACCACGGTCGCCGCGTTGGCGCCGTCCGGCGCGTCGCCGGACACGAGCGTCGCCGCCAGCACATAATCGTACTGCCGGCCCATCCGCTCGCCGATTCGCTGCAAATGAACCCGCAGCAAATCCACCGACATGCGCCGGATCGCCTCATACGACGCAATCACGCCGCGCCCCAGTTTCGTCAACCGGACCACACGATCCCCGTATGTCAGTTCCGCTTCCGGAATCGCCGCGCCTTCCGCCACCACACGCGGCTCTTCTTCCTCGGTGTTTTCGACCACATACGGAATGTCGTACGCCGTCCCCGGAACCGGTTCGTCCCGTGCAATCAGCGAACGGTACGCCGGCCGCCGCCGAATCCCCGTCAGCACCGCCTCGCGCACAATGTCCGGAAACAGCCATTTCGCGTTCGGGTCCGACTGGAAAAACCGCTCGACCGTGATCTTGCTCACGTCAATTCCGAATTCCTGCGCGCAGTAGTCTTGAACATTCGTGCCCAGTGCGCGGAAGAACTGCGTGTGCGTCAGGCCCAGTTGGCCCAGCGACTCGTACAGCTCGCGCCCGCGCAGGCCGCGCAGCCGGTCGGGTTCCTGGCTCAGGAACTTCACCCGTTCTTTCACCAATCCATCGAGATGTCCCATCATTCACTCATCCTCCTACAGAAGCACGTGGACCAACTGCGCCGTTGTGTCCACCTTCACGTTGATGCCCGAGCCGTTGCCCGACGCCGGTTTCTTCACGCGGCCCGCGGTCGCCGAAGCCAGAATGCCCGACGCGCCGTCCACGACCGGCGCCGTTTCGCCCGTGTACGGAAACACACAAATGCCGCGCACCTTCACCGGAATGTGGGCGCCGTTTTCCTGCGTGGAAGCCAGCGCCTGGCCGAATACCGCGTCTTCCGCATCCGTCGCGTTCGTCACCGTGTACGAACCCGACAGTTTCAGCGCATCGCCCTTTGCGATGTCCACCTCGCCCGATTCCGGCGTCCTGCACGAAAGGACCAGTTCCGTCACCACGCCTCCAATGTCTCCAAGTGCCATGTCTTGTTCTCCTGTGATGCGGCGTTCTCGGCGCCGCAGGTCTTTGTTTCGAGTTTCGGGTTTTGGGTTTCGGGCCTGGCGCCTGAAGTCCCGTCCACCGTCCGCCAACCACCAACCACTACTCCCTCGCGATGGCGAACGCCGCCACCGCGCGCACGTCCTCCGCCGAATCCTCCGCGAGCGTCTCCGCGCGCGACACGGGCATCGGCGGATACTTCTGATCGAAGCGCACCTCGAATGCGCGAAGATGGCTCTGAATCTCTTCGAGCGACAAGCCCTTCAGCAGCCGTTTCCACGCGTCCGAATCGAAGGCCGGACCATCCAATTCACGGCCCAGCCCGCACAGGCGCTGGATCGCGCGCTGGCGCGCCGTCGCGCCGTCCGCGATGAGCGCGCCCGCCTCCGCAGGATTGGCCCCGCACAAACGCAACGCATCGCGAACCGCTTTCACGCACGCCGGACCCAGAGTGCATTCCCGTTCAAAACGGACGGAACACGTTCCCTTGCCGCCGCGAAGAATCAATTCCCGCCGGTCCGCCCCCCGTTCGATCCACGCATACACCCCCGCGTCCTCGCGCACGGCGTCGCCGTCGCGTTCCAGCCACGCCGGCGGATGCGGCGCCTTTTCCGTCGCCCATGGCTCCTTCTCGAACGACACGCCCTCAATCCGCCAGCCCAGCAGATACCCGTCCTGTTCCAATCGCAGATCCAGATGCGCGCCGTCCGCGTCGCAATGCCGGTGCAATACAAAGCGCCCGTCCACGCGTTCCGCCGCTGTCTCTTCCGCAAGCGTTTCCCGCCGAACTTTCCAGTACATATTGGGAATCCTCGTCAGTTGACCGACCGGCCCGTTTCGATCCAGTCGGTTCCATCGAACAAAAGGCTCAACGCGCCGTAGGCCGCCGCGACCCAGTTCCCCGCCAGGCGCAAATGCCCGCCGTCAACCACCGTGCAATCCGAATCGCCGCCTATCACCACCAGTTCTTGGCCCGCCGTGCCGCCGTCGAACATCGTGATGTCGTTCCCCGCCTGCCACGTGTTCGGTATCCTGCAAAGGTGCGTGTTCGCCACGTCCGGCGTTGTATCGTTCACGGTCACATTCATGATGTTGCTCGTGACAAGCGCCCCCTGAACCGTCAGCCGCGAAAACACGCCCGTCGAGGCCGACGCCGCCCCGATCGCCGTGTTGTTGATGGTCCCGCCGTTGATGGTCAGCGCGTCGCTTACCTGCGCGTCCGTCAGGCCGTTGCCCACCTTGGACGCGGCCAGCGTCCCCGCCACTTCCGCCGTGCCGAGGTCCACCGCGTCCGTCGTCGATCCCGTGCCGCGAAACACACCCGACGCAATCCAGGTCCCGTCCGTGTCCGATGTGGGAGCCGACGGGCTGATGCGCAGACCCGCGCCGTCGTTCGACGCGAACACGTGATACAGCGAACCGTTCGCCGTGCCCATCCGAAGGCATCCCGGCGCGCCGCCCGATGCGAAGGCGGATACCATCCCGCGCTGGACGCCAGTCGCGCCCACGTTCAGAAATCCGCCCTGAACCGTCGCATCATAGGCGAAATAGGCGTGGCCCGATCCCGAATTGATCGTGAACACATTGCCCAAGTTGGCCGTTCCGCCGTGGCCTCCGATCGCGAATGTCCCGAACAATCCGCAGCCCACGGTCCAATTCTCGATGGCGCTGTCCAAATTTGCGCCGTTTTCCAGCGCTATCCAACCTCCTGTCGAGGCATTGTCGCCGTAAAGACGCAAGACGCCCGTCGTTGTATCCTCGATCCCCGACGCGAGGGTCCCCCGCACGGTCACGGCATTCGGACCAAGGCCGATCAAATCCGCGTCCGACGAAATCCCGATGTCGCCGCCGTCCACCTGCAAATCCCCCGTGGCCTGGAGACTCGTGAATCGGCCCGTCGAAGCCACCGCCGCGCCGACCGGCGTGTCGTTGATCGCGCCCGCGACGACCGTCAAATTGTCCGCGATCTGCGCGTCGGTGATCCCATTGCCCACCTTCGACGCCGGCAACGTGCCCGACACTTCCGCCGTCCCCAAGTCCACCGCGTCCGTCGCCGATCCCGTGCCCCGGTATTTCCCGCAAGCAAGATACGCGCCGTCCGTGTCGGCGGCGGGCAGCGTCGCGCTCACACGAAGACCGGCCCTGTCGTTCGAGAGAAACACGTAACCCTCGCTGCCGTTCGCCGTGCCCAGTCGCAGGCATCCCGGCGCGTCGCCTCCAGACCCGTCCCACGCCGTCGCCACCCCGCGCGCCGCGCCCTCGCGACCGGCCTCGAGGCCGCCGTCCGCGACGACCGACCCATCGGTTGAAATGTTCCCGGCCTTGTCGAAATCCGCGCCGCCATCCGCCGCTTCGTGATATCCGCCGCCAATCCTCAGTTCTTCGAGGTAGCGAGGCGTCGCGCCCATCCCCATCAGCGCCAGCGCGCTCAATCCAGTAATCAAAGTCCACTTGCGCATCGTCCGCGCCTCCCTTTACTCGTCCGCCCACAGGCGTTTCGACCACAGTTCCACCGGCGCGTGGAAATCGCGACGCGCATCTTCCAGCGCGCGCGGCAAGTCCAACCGCCGCTGCTGCGCCACGAATCCCGTACCCTGCGATCCCGACGAAACGACCGATCCCTCGATTACCTCGACGACCTCGCGCATCACGTAATGACACAGCGCCCCGCCGTACGTCCGCCCCGGCACATGGTCGCAGGTCCGCAGATCCTTGCCGCAGATCGAGCATTCCGGGCGCCGGAACGAAAAACCGATGGACGTCTCGCGGTACACCCCGCCCTCGATGTTCAAAATGAAATCCTCGTTCTCCCGCGTTCGCAACACATACACGTCCGGGCGCACCGACAACACCTCCCCGTCCTGGTGCAGTTCCGACCGGAAAAACGTCCCGCGCGGAAGCGTCCCCCGCAAGTCATGCCGTTCCATCAGCGGTCGCCCCGGCGTCATCGCGTTGATGGTCCGCAATTCCTCGTCAGGAAACCGGCTGAAATGGCGATCCACCTGGTTGTTGCACAGATCCAGCGTGAACACCGCGTACTCATCGCCGCGCAACGGGCGCAACGCGAAGCGGTTCACCTCGCCCGCGATTGACTCCGCCTCCGCCCGCGATCGCATAGCCAACAACACGCCCTCGTGCCGGAATACAAAAGGTTCAAGTTCCATCTTGCGTCTCCTATTCGCCTATCCCAAGCAATCGCGCCGCCGCCGCGTGATCCATGAAGCCCAGATCCCGAAGCGCCGCCGCGTTCGCGATTTCCTTGGCCCGCGCATTCGATTCCTTCAGCACATCCACCGTCCGGTTGGTTCGCATATGGACCCGGGCCCCGGCCTCGCCCCACATCAGCGCCAACTCGAAGTTGTACAGCCGCTCCAGGATCCGCTTGACGCTCCGGTTGACCGCCTCGACGTGCCGGTTGATGATCTCGAATTGCGCGGTGCCGTACGTCTCCGTCGTCCCGTAATTGCGCCCCAGCAGAATCGGCATCAGGTGCATCCCCGTGATCACTTGCTCCTCGATCGCCTTGTGGTTTTCATAGAAGACCTGTGCGCCCTGATGCCCCTGGATGACCGACACCCGGACATTGTCGTACGTCACCAAGTTCTGGTCCGCTTCCAGACCGCCCAGTTTCGACCGAAGCGCCTCGAAGTTCCCGCCGATCCGGCGCTCGTATGCCTCCGGCGACTCGCCCCGCTGCCGCTCCTCGGGCATATAGGTCACATGCAGTTTCGACCACCCCGCGTTGTGTGTCGCCTTTGCCATGTCCTCCATCAGGCGCTGCTGAATCTTCACGACGAAGGGGATGGATCGGAGCATCGATCGCCCGTACGGATTCGTTCCGTCCCGATCCATGCCCACGTAGATGAACCGATCCCGCGGCAGCGCAATTTCTTCCCCATCGTGAACCTGGTACGGATGGAGTTCACCGTTTTCACGCCGAAAACGCACCGTCCACACGTCCACCGGCACGACATCCACGATCGTTTCCCGGTTCTGCGACAGCACCATTTCGATTGCCGCCGCCCCATACGTGAACAATGACCCCAGAAAGACGTCCAACAAACCGTCCATGCCCCGATCGCCGCCGTTCACCCGACGATCGAGATCCCGAAGCAGCCGTTCCGCCCGACGCTTCGCCGCATCCGACGATGCCCCCGTGATTTCGATGTCGTACCCTGTCTGGCAAAGCCGTTTCCACGTCCAGACCGCGTCCGACACGTCCGGAATCGCGTCCCGCAGAAACCGGTACACCTGCAACATGCAAAAGGGCGTCGCGTTCGGCAGCGGCACGAACCCCGGAAACGCCCGGTTGAATACCGTCGCATCCTCCGCCATCGAGATCGTCCGGAACGTCTCCATCGGACCCCGCACACGCCCGCGCTTCTCCGTCTTGCCCAGCCACCTGTCCAGCCATCGCGCCATTGCCGTACCCTCGCTGTTCATCCACATGCCTCTGTAAGATCAGGCAACCCCATTGCACTGGACAGGCAGAAAAAAGGCATCCTTCCAGGATTGAAATGGCGGCGCCTTTCGTCGTCCCGTTCACGCCGGTCTCTGGACATCCCCGGCGCGCTTGTTGGACAATTCCCCCCGGGAGTGTTCATGGCAGGAACAGGAACCACACGCGAAGCCATTCTCAGCGCGCAGTCCATTACCAAGGGCTACGGCGCGCAGCCGGTATTGCAGGACATCTCCCTAACGATTCACGAAGGCGAGCGGCTGGGACTCATCGGGCGAAACGGCTGCGGCAAATCAACCCTGATGCGGATTCTCGCGGGCGTGGACGCGCCGGACGAGGGTCTCGTTACCCGGCGCCAAGGCCTGCGCACCGCCCTGTTGACCCAAGATTGCCGTCTTGCGCGTGAAGCGACGGTCGGCCGCGTCCTCGAAGACGCCCAGGCGGACATCCGCGCCTTGTTGGCCGAATATGATCACGTCACCCGGCGGCTCGCCCTTCACGATCTCAGGGATCCCGAACGGCGCGCGCTCGAATCGCGTCATGCGGCGCTGCATCATGAACTCGACATCACCGGCGCGTGGGAACTTGCAGTGGACATCAAACGCATCGCCCATGCGATCGATCTCCCCCCGCCCGAACGTGTCATAGGCACGCTTTCCGGCGGCGAGCAGCGGCGCGTCGCCCTCGCGGCCGCGATCCTCGCGCGGCCCGACGTGCTCATGCTCGACGAACCGACGAACCATATTGACACGAAAAGCGTCGAGTGGATCGAGTCGTTCCTCCGCGCGTACCGGGGCAGTTGCGTCCTGGTCACCCACGACCGCTATTTCCTCGAAATGATCTGCACGCGCATCGTCGAAATCGAATTCCGCCGCATTTACAGTTTCCCCGGAAACTACGAACGATTTCTCGAATACAAGGCCCAAATCGAGGACGTCGTGGACCGAACCGAAGAGGCGCGCCGGCGCATGCTGCGGCGGGAACTCGCATGGGTCAAGCGCGGCGCGAAGGCCCGGACCGGCAAACAGAAAGCGCGCCTCCAGCGCTACGACGATCTCGTCGGGCAAGGCCCCCCGGAAAAACACCGCGAATTCCGGTTTGAGATGCCGCGTCCGCCGCGCCTCGGCAAACGCATCATTGACGTTGAAGAACTCGGCGTCGCGTTCGACCGCCATTTTCTTTTCAGAAATTTCTCGCTCATTGTGCGGCACGGCATGCGCGTCGGCATCGTCGGCCCCAACGGATGCGGCAAAACGACGCTGCTGCGCGCCCTGATGGGCCAAATCCCGCCGAAAAAAGGCCGCGTGCTTATCGGCGACTCGACACAATTCCTGTACGTCGGGCAGACCCGCGACGACATCAACCCGAATCAGACCATCATGGATTACGTCGCGAACGGGTGCAATTACTGGACCGTCAACGATCGGCGCATCTACATTCCCTCGTATCTCGAACATTTCCTCTTCGACCGCGACAGCATCCGCATGCCCATGCACAACCTGTCCGGCGGCGAAAAAAACCGCATGGCGCTCGCAAAAAGCCTCCTACAGGGCGGAAATGTCCTCGTCCTCGATGAACCCACGAACGACCTCGATCTGCCGACCCTGCGCATCCTCGAGGAAATCATCCTCGATTTCGAGGGCTGCGCGTTCATCGTCAGTCATGACCGTTATTTCCTGAACCGCCTGTGCACGCACCTCATTGTGTTCACGGACACGGACGAACTGCTGTTTCTTGCGGGAAACTATGACGATTATCTCCTGTACAAGGAGAAACAGGCCGCCGAAACCCCTGCCGTTTCCGCGCCGGCCAAACCAACACCCAAATCCACCCCGCGCAACACGTTGCGGCTCACCTACAAGGAACAGCAGGAACTGGCGGGCATGGAACAGGCCGTCATGGAAACCGAAAATGAAATCGCGTGCATCGAAAGCCTCATCCATGAATGCGCCTTTTATGAACAGGAATACACCCGCGTGCAGGCCGTTCTCGATCAACTCGATTCCGCCCGAAAACGGCTGGATGCGCTCTACGAACGATGGCAAGACCTCGAATCCCGGAAAAACGAAAAATAAGATGCGGAACAGCCCATCCTACGGACGTGACACGGAATGCGTCATGCCGGCGGCCCTTCCGAACTCGAATATCTTGTCATTGACGGCATGTGTTTTGGGGGGAAGATTGTTGCGTAGCGCGGCGCGCCAGCATGATTCAGGCAGATCGAGGTAAACGCTCAAAACGCCTAAAAGCGCGACGTTCAACCCCCGTTTTGTGATCGGGGTTGACGGATCCGTTTCCAAATCGTCCAGGTCCTGTCCCTCTTTGAGAAGAAGTTCCGGCACAATCAGAACGCCGTCTTCCTTGAGAAAATGCCGGGCGGGCGCGATCTGCATGCCGTCGAGCGCCACCAGAAAATCCGATTCCCCCGCCGGAACCATCGGACTGTACACGCGCGGACCGTAGCGGACATCGCTCGTAACGGAACCGCCGCGCTGGCTCATGCCGTGGATTTCGCTCTTCTTGACGTCGAAACCGGCCATGAACGCCGCGTCCGAAAGAATGTCCGAGGCCTTCAACACGCCCTGGCCCCCAAGGCCGGCAAACACGACATTCGTCACGGTTCCGTTATCCATGACACGCGCTCCCTTCCCCGCCGCAAGGCCGCGCGGGATCCGGGATGGCCTGAATCCGGCCTTCCGCCAGTTTGCACGGCTTGCGCGCAATGACAACCGCGAGTTCGCCGCTGGCCAGTGTGTCTTCCATCAATCGCCGAAACGCGGCCACCTCCGCCACCGGATCAATCACATGTACGCGCCGGATACCGAGCGCGCGGGCGAGATCCTCGGCCACGAGCCGTCCTGTCGGTTCATGCTTGAGCGTGCGGCCCGTGCCGGGATGCTCCTGAAGGCCGGTCATGGCCGTCGTGCCGTTGTCGAGAATAAGAAGAACGTGCCCCGTCTTCGGCGGATTGTAGATCATCTCCACCATTCCCGTGATGCCGCTGTGAACGAACGTGCTGTCGCCGATGACGCTTACGACGCGCCGCGACTCGTCGTCCGGCAGCACGTGCCGCAGGCCGAGCCCGAGACCCACGCTCGCGCCCATGCACACGCACGTGTCCATCGCTTCGAGCGGCGGAAGCGCCGCCAGCGTATAGCACCCGATATCTCCCGCGATGATACAGCCGAGGCGATGCAAGACCGAAAGGACCGTCCGGTGAGGGCAACCGATGCACAATTGCGGGGGCTTGCCCGGCGGCGGAACGAATTCGGGCGTATCATCGCCGGCCAGAATCCGCCGAACCCGGCCGACGTTCAATTCGCCGAACCGGTACATCTCCGACTTGCCTTCGACGTTCAGGCCGGCCGCCCGGATCGCATCCACAAGATACGGATCGTTCTCTTCGATGACGACGCACCGTTCCACGGACTGGACGAATGAGCGGATGCGATCCATTGGCAATGGATACGTCATGCCGAGTTTCAGGAAATGGGCGTCGGGCGCCGCCTCGCGGGCATGAACGTATGCCACGCCGGACGCGATGATGCCAAGCGAGGATTGGCCCCGGATCTCCTCCCGCGGGCCCTCCGATTCGTTCCACGCCAGAATTTCGGCGAGTTTCGCGCGCAGGCGCCGGTGCGCGGGCCGCGCAAAGGCGGGAATCATGACCCGGCCCGGAATGTCGCGCACAAAATGCGCGCCGGGCGGCGCTTGCGCATTTTCGCGGGGGCGCACCACGGTCTTTGAATGGCAAACCCGGGTCGTCATGCGCAACATCACAGGCAGCCCCCAGCGTTCCGAAATCCCGACCGCCAGCAACGTGAAATCATACGACTCCTGCGAGTCGGACGGTTCAAGCATGGGAATACCCGCCGCCACGGCGTAACGCCGGTTGTCCTGTTCGTTCTGGCTCGACGCCATCCCGGGATCGTCACAGGAAACCACCACCAGCGCCCCGCTCACGCCCGTGTACGTCGAAGTGAACAACGGGTCCGCGGCGACGTTCAGGCCGACATGTTTCATCGCCACCAGCGCCCGCGCGCCGCCGTAAGCCGCCCCAAGGGCCACCTCGTACGCGACCTTTTCGTTGGGCGACCATTGCGACGGGCCGCCCAACGCCGCGATTTCCTCCATGATCTCCGTGGACGGCGTTCCGGGATACGCCGTCGCCAGCGCAATGCCCGCATGGCGCGCGGCCAACGCCACCGCCTCATTGCCGCTCAACAGTTTTCGATCTTCAGGCATACTGCACTACTCCGCTCACAAGACACGCCGGTCTCGCCGCCATTCCCCCTTCTTTTTCTTCCTCATGGCCGCAAACGGTAACAAAACATCAAGATCCAATCAAATTCGACCGTGGACCTGTGCACAATCCGCGGGGAATGGAAGCGAATTCCGTCCCAAAACCGGGATTCGAGAATCAGGAAGGAGGTGAACCTCCGATGAATTCAAAAAGACAAACAGCCCGCGGCGGAAGCGTAAGCGCGCGGCTGGATGGAGGAAACGTGAAGGGTTCGACAGGTATGCGGCCGGATTCGGCAATCCGAAAAATCGTGCCGTTGGAGGATATGCCGTATTCCTTCGGGTTCCAGGAAAGAGAAACGGACAGGGGGGCGTCCGCAAGACTGGCGATGGCGATGGCAACGTTGCCGTCGCGCGCTCGCCATGCCGTGGACAGCGCCAACGGATGTGTCTTGGCAAATTCGGCGAGATGTTCGCCTTGGCCGGCATAGATGCTCAGACGCGAAAAAGGCGAGGTGGCGTTCGCAACGGTCAATTGGGGTGGACGAAGGAATTCGCCATGTTCGAGATATTGCCTCGCAAGGCGGCGAACCTTTGCAATGCGCATCACATAGTCGAGTTCTTCTGCGCGTTCGGTGAGTTGGTTTGGAAGAAAATTGGCAAGCGTGGGTTGTTGGCCCCAGATGAACGCGCGGGCCTGTTCGAGGTAAAACTGGCGAGAAAATTTCCGGTCGATCAACGCGAGCGGTTTCTTGGGCGCGGACGCCTTCGGCCAAAGGTCATCGTAGGGGGGCATGGTGAGTGAGGAATAATTGCCGTAGGTAATCGCGACGGGATGATAGACCGAATGAAAAAACGGGATCGGTTCCCACGGGTCCGTCGGCGCGGAGTAGCGTTCCTTGCTCACTTGCAGCGTCAACATCGCGTCGAGGTATGGCAACCATGCCTCGCAGCAGCCTTCCCCTGTTAGGGCGACGCGCTTCTCGGCGGCGCGTTTGCGAATGTCGCCGGACAACAACCGAAATCCGTCGAGCCAGTAACGTCCACCACCGATGGGATGGCCGTGCGACGAATCGTAACAGGGCATGCTGTCGCAGGCCTGATCCATGTAGATGCCGTCCACGCCCAACTCCGTGATGGCGCGCTGTGCGAGACCAGCGTAGGCGCCGCGCCAAAACGGCGTAGCAATGCACATCGAAGCCATCGGCGATTTCGTGAAAAGGTTGTAAACCTCGGGGTGGACCTTTCCGTCTTCGCCTTTGACGGCGAACCGCTCCGCGTTCTCCACGCGCCAACTTTCAGTTTCCATGCCCCATAGCCGCTGGTTCATGTATACGACACACCGGACGTCATGCGCATGTGCGTCCAAGACGGCTTTGCGGAACTGATCGGCGCCTTCCCTTGGCGGGAGGTATTCGGGGAAACCCGCGTCATACGGACAGCCATGCCACCAGTGCCAGAACACGCGCACCGGCAAGCCCAGCGTCTCCTGCAAGGCTATGGCCGGCGGCAACACGCCTTCCGAGCGCCCGCGGTTCCAGATCCACATACCGGTTTCTTCAATCCACGCGGGCACGAGGCCGCGCCGCATGCGGCTTTCTTTGGTCCATGTTTGTTGGAGCGCCCAACTTCGGTAGCGTTCTGCCGCATCGAACCAGTCGCCGTGCAATGCTCCGAGTATCGCGGCGTAAGGCATGCGCCATTCGCCGGAATTTGCCGCGCCGTTCTCGGGATAGTGAACCATCTCGAAATCAACCTTGCCGGATACGTTCCCCCAAAAAGCGAAGGTCTTGCGATACGCCGCCGTATCGTCACATGCCGCATAGAGTCCGGATCCGCCTTTCGCACAGTACGCCACGCACTGCATGGCCATCATGCCCGGATAATTCCATGCCAAGCGTGCGTCGTCGGACGCACAGAGCACGGATCGCGGATTGGGCAAAAGTTGGCCGGTCCATACCGGAACGGCGAGCGACTCCTCTTCGTGTTTGGTGAGATTGGACAGCCTCGGGAAATGGGCCACCGGTACGCGCGCCGAAGGCGTTTTATGAATCACCAACTCCCAGGAGGTTGGAGGCCAGCACGTTTGGATCCGAACACTTGCATGGATCGCTAAATCCTTGTCCATGCCCGGAAAATCGAACCACGACATTTGGATTTCGGACGGGCTGTTCGAATGGGAAATGAATTGCCCCGCATCCGAAGGCGTAAGGACTTTTGTCCCGCTTTCCGTCGTGAGCATTACTCGCCATAGTTCTCCATCGTCCGCGCGCGTGATATCGCAGCCATTGGCCTTGTCGTAAAATCGAAGGACCGTTCCGTTGTGCCCGGAAAATTCGATGGATACCGAATCGTTCTCGCAGAGAAGATTCTGCGCGCCGGCAAATGAAACGCCGATCGCCAAGATAAACGGAATCAACAAGAATAACTCGCCCTTCATGCGGCCGAATTCTCCTGCTTGTCCGGGCGGCTACCACGACATTCCAGACACCGAATCATGCGTGCGTGAAGCGTCCAACGCGAAGATCCTGCGGCGCCCGTACCATTTTTCTACCTTCGCGCCTTGGCGGTTCAGTCTCTTGCGCTCACGTGGCGATGAAACCACCGTCCACGATCATCTCCGCGCCGGTCATGAAACTGGATTCGTCCGACGCAAGGAACAGGGCGGCATTGGCGATGTCGCGCGCGACGCCAAGCCGTTTCATCGGCAGGCACTCCGCGATGGCGGCCTTCTTCTCGTCGTTTAGATACGGCGCCTGAAGGGGCGTGTCAATCATGCCGGGATGAATGATGTTGCAGCGAATATTGTCCGGGCCGAACTGGACGGCGAGCGATTTGCAAAGCGATATCAGCGCGCCCTTCGCGCAGGTATACGAATCCTGCGCCAGCGTGAAGCCCACCAGCGCCGAAATGGAACCCACCAGAATAATCGAACCCCCGCCCGACTTCTGCAATTCCGGTATGCCGTGTTTGGTCAAAAAGAATGGTCCCTTCAGGTTGATCGCCTGGACGATATCCCAGTTTTCCTCGGTGGTTTCGATCACGGAACGGTCGCGATCCTTCCACAGCACCCCCGCGTTCGCATACAGGATGTGCATCGCGCCAAATTCCTTGACGCCTTTCTTGATGGCCTTCTTGACGTCGGCCTCCTTGCTGACGTCCCCGACGACGCACAAGGCCTTTCCGCCCGCCTTTGCGATGATCGAGCAGGTTTCCTGCGCGGCCTTCTTGTTCAGGTCGAACACGACGACTTTCGCGCCTTCCGCCGCGAACAAAAGCGCCGCCTCGCGCCCCATGCCCATGCCGGCTCCGGTGATAATCGCTACCTTGTTCTTCAGTCTCATGGCTCCAAACTCCCTTGTGGCGTTATGCCGATCCGACGGATCCGACCGATCCGTCCTCCCTATTCATCTACATCCTTGTTCGCCAGCAGGATCGCTCCCGCCAGCACGACGGATTCACCTAGTTTGCACGGAACAATTTCGAAACGATTCTGAAACGGCCCAAACGCATATTGGTTCGCGTACCGCCGAATCGGTCCAACAAGAACGTCGCCCATCAACGGCACGCCGCCGCCCAGCGCGATGCGTTCGGGGTGGAACAGCGTGACCGCGTTCGCAAGCGCAACGCCGACGCTTTGCGCGACATGTTCGATTTCCTCGCATGCGCGCGGATCGCCCTGTTCCGCGGCCTGGCCGAGCATCGCGCACGTAATATTCGCCGATTTTCCCCCGCAAAGCGCGCCGAGCGGCGACTGCGGATCGGGATCGGCCATCGCACGTTGCCGCCGTTCGATGGACCACCCGCTGCACAGGTCTTCGAGTTTGCGCGGTGAATGGGCCGCTTCCCAATCGGGCACGTGCGTATGGCCGAGTTCCGACGCGCCAAGCCCCTGCCCGTTGTGAAGAACTCTCTTTATAATTAGCGCGCCGCCGATCCCGCTGCCGATATTCATGTAGAGAAAATGGTCCGTGCCCTTGCCCGCGCCAAGACAGTATTCGGCCCAGCCTGCCGCGTTTGAATCGTTGAACACGTACGTCTCGTATTCGAAATGGTCCTCAAACCAATCAGCCAGCGGAAACCCGCTCCATCCTTCGACCTGGTGCGACGTGAGCACCGTGCCCGTCCGGCTGTCCACGGGTCCGCCGAACCCGATGCCGATCCGATCGATTTCCTTCATGCCGCGGATAAAACCCGGCAATTCCTTCTCGAACCAGCCGAGAATGGCTTCCGCGCCGCCCGGCGGCGCCGCGCCGCGAATCGTCTTCTCGATGGTTCCGTCTTCGCGTCCGATTGCGGCCTGCAATTTCGTGCCGCCGATTTCGATGCCGATCACGCGGGTCTTCACCGGGCGAATCTCCGCGCGAGTTCCTCGGTCAGATAGTGAAAGACGACCCCGTGGACGGCTTCCGCCATGCCCATGTTGTTGCACGCGACATGCCAGTTGTCCGAGGCAAGCCCAAGCAGTTTGCCGCCATCGTATCCGGATACCCCGAAAGTCTTCATGCCGATGCTGTTCGCATATTCGACCGCCCGCAGAATGTTCGGACTGTTGCCCGATCCGCTGATCGCAATGAGCAGATCCCCCGGCGACGCAAGGTTTTTCAATTGCTCGGAAAAGACGCGGTCGAAACCCGAATCGTTGCCCCACGCCAGAATGTAAGGCGTGTTGTCCGTCAGGCTGATGATGCGCAGTCGCTTTTGGCGGTCGAAATCGCTCAACGTGCCCTTGCCGAGATCCTCGCACAGATGCGACGCGTTCGCGCCGCTGCCGCCGTTACCGATTACAAACACCATGCGCCCCGCGCGATACGCCTCCTCGATGGCGTCCGCCAGACGACCCACCGCCGCCGCGTCCACGCGCGCCATCTCCGCGCAAAACACATCGCAGTACTGCCTCAAATCCATGGATAGGTTTTCCTTCGGGTCGTTCAGCCAGAACGATAGAATACGCGGCGCATCGGACATCAATCAAGAAAGCGAACAAAGCGGACAAATTGTTCAGCCTGTCATTACACGCGCAAAAACCGCTGCGCGTTTCACGCCCTTCGCGCTCTTCGCCTCGTGCTTTGCCGCTTCCCTACGGAGAAACGGCCAGAAGATCCTTGTGCTGTTCTCTGAGCGCGACGAGTTGCCGTTCCTGCTCCTCGCTGAACGATCCGACGCGCTGCCCGTAGGTGTCCAGCCAGGTAACGATTCGATTGAAAGAATCCGAATCGAGCGCGACCCCGTGGTGTCCGGACGGCTCGAACAATTTCCGGAGCACGGGACTGATCCGCGCGCCGCAATCGCCCTCGATCGAATTGCCCCGCGCATACGACGCCTTCACGGACTGCAACAGGCTGGGTTCCCCGTAATTGACAAGCGTGTCGTAGGCTTTATCCGCCGTGAGATCAAACTTGGCCGCGACGGCGTCCGCCCCCTTGGGATTGTGGCACTTCACGCAGGACTGGTCGAGCACCGGCTGCACGAGCCGGTCGAAACGGAGCGGCCACGACCCCTCCGGACCGGGCGCAATACGCGACGGTTCGCGGCGCATGGCCGCGATGCGCTTTGCATCCGGCGCCTGATGGCGGTTCTCGTGGCAGCCGATGCAACTCAGTGTTTGGCCGGGGTGGACATAGGTTGCGCTGCGCATGCTTTGAATGGCCATCCCGCGCTCGTCCAGCGCCTGAAAAAACACAATCACGCTCGCCGGCACGCGGAAATACGCCGAACCGTCTTCCTCGACCGGAACGGTCCCCAAAACGCATTTCCCCGGATCGTCCGCCATGATGCCGAGTACCGGATAATTCATCGTCGGATGCGTCTTCGGCGGCACCGCGACGATGCGCAGCGATTTGATCGCGCCGCGTTGCGTGTCCCTGAGGCCGCGATATACATCCGCCAGAACAAAACGCCCCTCCTTGGCCGCATCCCACCTCGGCACATCCACAAGAGACGGTGGCACGGCGCGCGAACGGACCGGCAGCGGACTCTCGCAGCCAATGGCGGGATCGCGGTGAAGCAGTTCCCTGAACCCGTCCGCGTCGAACAGGTACAGGCCCATGCCGTTGGGCGTGCGCAACGATCCCTGCGACACGGACTCCTCGTGCGACCACGACACAAGGTAAAACCGCTCGGACAGCGGCCAAGGACTCGCGTAATAGTTGTCCGGCCATCCCTCGATTTCCGGAAAGACGATTTCCGGCGTCAGGCGCCTGATCGCCGCCTCGCCTTCCGTGCCCGCGGCCGGATCGAGCAGGACAAGCCCGCCCATCGTCTGTGCGTGATGCGCCGATCCGGTAAACACGATTTTGTTCGACCCCGGTATGCTCTGCGGCTCGAAGGTGCAATGCGGGGCAAGCGTGAAGTTCTTGTACACGATCCGCGCATGCGTGCCGTCGGGATGAATGGACCACAAGCCCATGTACGGCATGTTCGAGCGATCGATGTAGTCCCACCGTGAATAGAGAATCGTGCCGTCGTTCGCCACGCTCGGCGTCCACTCGAACATCTCGAACGGCGATATCGCGCACAGATCCCCGCCGTCCGCGTCCATCGTATGCAGCGTGTACACGGCCACGGGGCGCTCCGGACCGCCCCCGCACCGCACATACGAGTCCGGCAGCGCCGGATGCGTCTGCGTTTCGCGCGCCGTGTCCGGACCGCACTGAATCGCCTGGCCCCGCCGCGTCGAGAGAAACACGATGCGGCCGTTAGGCAGATACCGCGCGTCGAAATCGTCGTATTTGCCCGACGTCAATTGACGTAGGCCGCTGCCGTCCACGTTCATCTCGAACACGTGATAGAACGCGTCCTCCGGCACATTGTCCTTGTTCAATTTGTCGTTGCATTTCGCGAGTTTCGGATAATGCTTGCACCACGCAAACAGAACTTTGCGCCCGTCGAACGACAGCGATGGACGAAGGAAACTGCCCGGCTCCGCGAAGGCGCCGCTCAAACAGGTCAAGGTCGGCGCGTCGGACCTGAAGTCGCGCAAAAGATACACCCCCCCGCCCGGACGCGACCACCAGCCGTAATACTGATCCGACATGTGGCTGAAACGGCCGGGTACGCGTTTCACAAAAAGAATCGTGTCGAAATCCAGCAGCGGATTTTTCAGCGCAATTGTCCGCAACACCCAGCGCGCCTCGAGGTAATCCCGCTTCGCATTCTTGGCGGAACGATCGGAATGCAGGCTCGCCTCCATCTTTTCGATCCGCTTCAGCGCGTCCGGTTCGAGGGCAAATTCATGCGCCAGCGCCCGCGCATGTTCGAGCACGGCGCGCGTCCGGGCGGGCCAGTCCGGAGCGCCGGGAAGATGGTTCGCCGACCACGGCGACGTGCCGCACTGGTTCGCGGGACGGTTCAGCGCCAGATTCTTTGCCGGTTCCGACGGCCCAAACACTTCGACCTCGTCAAAGTGCAGAAAATTGACGCCCGGCGTCGTGATGCGCACATACTGCGTCTTTTCACCCGCCAAGGTCACCGACAACGGCGGTCCGCCCTGCATCCCGTAAAACAACGTTCCGTCGTGCATGTACACCGTCCGCCACGACGCCCCGTCGTCCGAAAACAGGATCCGAATCCGCGTGGCGCGATCCGCCGCATCGCACCGATTCCATACCACCACCCGATCCACCGGCGCGACTTTGCCCAAATCCACCTGCCACCACGGCGATTCGACGCAGTTCGTGTGAAATCCCCACCGGCCGTTCTTGATTCCATCGCATCCCCCCGCCGCGTCGGACTGCGCTGTAACCGTCGCGTTTCGCGACCGCAACTGTTCCTGCAACAACCAGTCCGACTCGACTTGCTCCCGAAAATCGGCGAATGCGCACGAAATAAAAAATTCGATCGCAAAAAAACAGGCCGAATATCGCATGAATGCGTGATCTCCCAAAAAACGGCTGACACGTTGCATCCACAGCCTACCACGGCTTTTATTGCCAGGCAAGATTCCCGTTCATGAAATCCCACGGCCGGGCGCGGGATTCATCACAGCCTTGAGGAATCGCTGCTGCGGCGGAGACGAGGCGTCGGCAATGCGATGGATGAGAATCTCCGCGCTCGCCCGGCCCATTTCATACGCCTGCTGCGAGGCGGTAATCAGGGGCACGTCCAGCGCGGCGGCCAGCTCGTTGTCGTCCAACGTGGCGACTTCCACGTCGTCCGGCACGCTGAATTCCAGCGCGTTCAGTTCGTCGAGCAGCGTGGCCGCAATACCGTCGTTATTGCACAAAAACGCGGTCGGATGCCGCCGGTGCGCCATGATCCGGTGAACGACCGCCGAATTGGATTCGTCTTCCATGTCGAAGACGCCCAGCAACTCCTCGGAAAACCGTATCCCGGCCTCGCGCAAGGCGCGTTGATGCCCGGCCAGGCGGTCCTCCGCGGACGTGTTGTCCAGCGCGGACGTCACCAGTCCGATGTCTTTGTGGCCGCGTTCGAGCAGGGCCCGCGTCAGCCGATAAGCCGCATCCTCGTTGTCCGTCACCACAAAATCGCTTTCAAGCCCCCGGACATAGCGGTCAATCAGCACAAAGGGAAACCCGGACCGCTGAAATTTCCGCAGCAGATCGAGCACGCGATCCGACGCATGCTGCAGCCAAAACGCCATCCCCTGGATGCCGCTGTTGCGCATGTCCGCCAGAAACTGAAACTCGGATTCGCCGCTGAACCGGATGAAATACACCATGGCAAGATACGATTCCTCGGCGGCTCGTTCCACGAACCCCCGGATGACCGTCCGTGTATAATGAAATTCGAGTTCCGGGCACGCAATGGCCACGGCACGCCAGCCGTTTACATTGAACAGTTTTTGCCACTGCGTCTTGGGGGTGACGAACGATCCGCGGCCCGGTGTACGAACAAGATACCCTTCGAGTTCCAGATCCCGCAAGGCCTGCCGGGTCGGATTGCGGCTGACGCCGTACTGGCGCGCCAGTTCAAATTCGGAGGGCACCCGTGCCCCTTCCGGCAGCTCGCCGCTTTCGATCTGGTTTTTCAACTCGCGCTTGATAAACGCATAAATGGGCATATCCGGACGTTCATTCATGACCCTATGATATCGCAACCGCCAGCCTTGAAAAAACCGGAGGGCATCGGGCGGATCCTGTTTCATCTCTATCCAAATTGCGGCTGGCAGAAAGCCATTTTGAGTAAATAGACAACGGGTTTTCAGGATGGCGTTCTTGGAAAACCTCTTTTTCGCGATGAAGAAGGAGTTTCTCCGATCAATCTTGTTTTGGACAGCACTGACATGCGGATTCGAGTTTGGAATTGCCTGACCCGAACATCCATGCCCTGTTTTTCATCTGCGTGTATCTGCGTCATCTGCGGATCGTGTGGTCCTCCGCAGATACACGCAGATCTCGAAAAAAAGAACGGGATAACGAGGTAAAACGTGACTCCTTGCGGTATTGTGGTTTTTTTACAATTCTTTTGGACAGCACCGACATGCGGATTCGAGTGTGGAATCGCCTGACCCGAACATCCATGCCCTGTTTTTCATCTGCGTGTATCTGCGTCATCTGCGGATCGTGTGGTCCTCCGCAGATACACGCAGATCTCGAAAAAAAGAACGGGATAACGAGGTAAAACGTGACTCCTTGCGGTATTGTGGTTTTTTTACAATTCTTTTGGACAGCACCGACATGCGGATTCGAGTGTGGAATCGCCTGACCCGAACATCCATGCCCTGTTTTTCATCTGCGTGTATCTGCGTCATCTGCGGATCGTGTGGTCTTCCGCATAAACGCCGCTTCAGCGCCATAAAAACGATTCGATCGGATTTGCGATTAAGAGTACGATGGCGGGCAGCAACGGCAAAGCACAAGGAGTTCTGACATGATGACCAGCTCCATCCTGATCGTTCTGTTGGCCGCCGATGCCGGCCTTCGCCTGATTCCCTATCCGAAGGAGGCACAAATCGCCGAAGGCGTTTTCGAGATGGATCGTCCCCTGGAAATTACCGCCCCTTCGGACAATCTCTGGCTGCTCGGAACGCAGTTGCGGGAAGAATGCCGCACGGCGGGGTGGCCGCGTCCGCGCCTGGCCGCCGCGCAGGACAAGGCCGGCGCGCTACGCATTGCGCCGCCGGGCGCGCAGGCAGGTCCAGAACCCGCCTTGCGCGAACACGCCGTGCCGGACGAGTACACGATCGAAATCGCCAAAGACGCGATCGTCGTCCTGGGCAAGGAGCCGGCCGGCTTATTCCACGGCGTGCAGACCCTGCGCCAATTGATCCGCGCGAACCGCACCGGAAACGGTCTGCCATGCGTCTCAATCCGCGACTGGCCTTGCGCGCTGCAATGGCGCGCGTTTCAGGACGATCTCACGCGCGGACCGAGCTCCACCTATGAGCAACTCGCGCGGGAAATCGCGCTCGGCGCGTTCTTTAAATACAACATGTTCACGTACTACATGGAAGACCAGTTCCAATTCCGCAAGCATCCCGAAATCGGCCCCGTGGACGGATCCCTGACGCCGGAGGAAATGAAGGCGCTCGTCGCGCATGCCGCCGCGCACCATATCGAAATGCTCGGCAACCAGCAATCCTTCGCGCACTTCTACAATATTCTTGCGCACGAGGAATTTGCGCCGCTCGCTGAAACGCCGCACATCCTATGCCCCGTCAAGGAGGAAAGTTACGCCCTGCTCGACGACATGTACAGCGAAGTCGCGCCGCTGCTGCCGTGTCCGTTTTTCAACGTGTGCTGCGACGAGACCGACGGGCTCGGCACGGGACCGTCCAAACCGCTCGCGGACCAAATCGGCGTGGGCGGCGTGTACGTGCGCCACATCAACCGCATCCACGACATCCTCAAGGAAAAATACGGCAAGCGGATGATGATGTGGGGCGACATCATCATCCGGCATCCCGAACAATTGCCCGATATTCCCAAAGACACGATCATGCTGGCATGGTGCTACGAGGCGCTGGACCATTTCGACCATTGGTTCGATCCGTTCGCGAAGGCCGGGTTTGACTTCTTCATCTGTCCCGGCGTGAACAACTGGGGGCGCATCGTCCCGGATTTCCGAAAGGCGGTACTCAACATTGAGCGCTTCGTGCGCGACGGCGTCAAGAACGGCGCCATGGGCGCGATCATGACCGCGTGGGACGATGGCGCGCGGACCTTCAACGCGCCGAACTGGCACGGGTTCGCGTGGGGCGCCGAATGCGCATGGAACGCCTCCGTGACATCCATCGAAACGTTCAACCGGCGCGTCGGTGCGGTCCTGTTTGGAGAAAAAAGCGATCGTTTTGGGCAAGCAATCGAAGTCTTGCAACGCGCCTACGACATCCCCCTCGTCCGCGACAAGATTGACGACGCCTTCTGGACCGACCTCCTCGGCGGCGAATGGAAGATTCCAAGCGCCGACGCCATGCGCGCCGAGGCCGCGCAATTGATGGCCCTAGTCGAGGAAGCCCGCGAACACCTGCTGGCGTGCCAGGCCGAAGCCACCGCCAACCGCGACATGCTCGATTACTTCCTCTTCGGCGTCGCCCGTCTCGAAACGCTCGCGCGCCGCGTGACCGGCTCCCTCGACGCCGTGGACCTTTATGAACAGGCAGGCGACTCCGCCGCCGAGGCCGCCAAGCCGCTGCTCGATCGAGCGGCGTCGTTGCTGGAAGACATAAGCAATCGCCACAAGGCGATCGAGTCGGATATGCGATCGCTATGGCTGCGTGAAAACCGGCCCTATGCTATCGAAACGTGGACATCGGTCTGCCGGCGCAAATTCGTCATAAAATACGCGCATCTGGCGGAATCGCTGTGCCGGCTCGGAACCCCGTTGCCCGCCCCGCGCGACGCCGGACTCTTCGTCGAATGCGCTACATCGCCGCCAATTCCCTAAGGCGATCCCACGTGAAAATACCGGAGGCATGCCCGTCGCTCCACGCGATGGACACCGCGTAGTGGCCAAGCGGCTGAATGGTTTCGGCCTTGATGTTGGGCGGGATGGTGGACGGATCGAGTATCGCCTCGCCGGTGTATTCGTTCACGCACCGCGCGCAGGTGCACGCCGCGCGGACTTTTGCGTTCGGCAGGACGCTTTCGGATCCGTCGGGCCAGCGGATGTGCAGATGGCCGGGAATGACGGTCACGGCGGGCTTGGGAAGGCCCGACGCCCGGCGCTTGCCCAGTTCGCGTGTCAGATGATCGCACAGTTCCAAAATCGGTTGTGGCACGGGCGCCTTGCAAACGGAATCCTCGGACGAAATACCCGGCGTGACGGGGATGCGCGCGAGCGTCGGCAGCCCGAAACGCCGTTGCAGCAGATCCGATCCCGATCCGAAGATGAAGTGTTCCTTGCCGCACCCGTCGCAGACAAAATGGCTCATGTTTTCGACGAGTCCGAGCACGGGTACGTCCACGTGTTCGAACATGACGATGCCCTTGGCCACGTCGGCGAGCGACAGGGCCTGCGGCGTGGTGACGATTACCGCGCCGTCAATCCTTGCGCGCTGGGTGATCGTCAATTGGACGTCGCCGGTGCCGGGCGGCATGTCTAAGACAAGGTAGTCGAGCCGGCCCCAGTCGGTCTGCGTCAGGATCTGTTCGATATAGCCGGCGACCATCGGTCCCCGCATGACCGCGGGCGAGTCGCCGATAAGATAGCCGAACGACATGGTGGCCAGCCCGTGCGCCTCGATCGGCACGATGCGCCCCCCCTGCATGTACACGTCCGGCTGATGCAGATTGAGCAACGTCGGCAACGACGGGCCGAACAGGTCCGCGTCCAGCAATCCGACCGCAAGACCCTGTTCACGCAAGGCCCGCGCGAGCAACACCGCAATCGTGCTCTTGCCGACGCCGCCCTTGCAGGCCGACACGGCGATGAGGGTGTTGACCGTTTCGAGCGAACTTGCCTGGGGCGTTTGCGGACGCTGCGCCTCGCGCGCGCTCATCTTCACCTTGACCGCGCGAACGCCCGGCAGCGCGCCGACCGCCTGCTCGCATTGCGTCTTGAACCGTTCCCGAACGGGACAGGCGGGCGTTGTCAATTCGACCGTGAACGAGACCTCGCCCTTTGCAATGTTCAAGTCCTTGATAAATCCCAACGAGACAATGTCGCGTCCAAGATCCGGATCCATGACGACGCGCAACGCGTCCAATACGGCTTCTTCCGTTACCATTCAAAAAACCTTTCTGCCTGTTTTACCGGGGGCTTACTTCCCTGTCTTTTTCCTGTTCATACACCAAAACGGCCTGCCACGGGCCGTGCAACACCCATATCCGGTCCTGATCGTCCACGGCGATGTCCGGCACGGGAGTCTCCAACTGGCAGGACGTGGCGGCGTCCGCTGGCGCCCCGAGCATGTCGGCTGTCGCCACGACGCCGAGCAATTTTGCATCGGGCGTGTAGACCTTGATCCGGTTGAGGCCCTTTTCCATGGTAACGACCGATCCATCGCTGCGATAGGCCGCATGAATCGGATTGCAGCATCCGCAGAAGCCTTCGGTGTTTATGCCGGGTCTGTACCACGAACTGATCAATTCCCCGTTCGGCCGGTAGTTTTCAAAACCGTGCTTACCGGGATTGACCGCCCACAGCGCGCCGGACGGATCGAGCAGGACGTCGAAATACGGACTGGGAATGACGAACCCGGCATCGGCGTCGCCGGGCTTGCGTTCGCCGATTTTGTTCAGCATTGCGCCGGCATGGTCGAACCGCCAGATTACGCGGTTGCCCGCGTCCGCCACATAAAGATTCTGCTCGTCCGCGGCCAGCGCGGTAATCCATGCCTGCCCGTCCAAAGCGGACCATGCGGCAACCGGCGCGCCTTTCGGATCGATCGCCTCGACATGGTCGCGCATGCCGAGGAAAATGCGCCCGTCCGGCGCTTCGGCCAGACAGTCGGGCGTTCCCTTCACGGCATAACGGACGGTTTCCTTGCCGTTGGCGTCCATCGCAACGACGGCGTCTTCGCCGGCCACGAACATGCGTCCGCCCCGGCCCCGCGCCAAGGCCGCCGGTTTCGTGACAATCACGGGAAAACGGGCCGTTTGCCTGAAATTGACTTTCGCCGGATCCACCGCCGCGAAGGGCGTCACGTCGAACTGGAGCGAAGGGCCGGGCTCGCGGCGTCTGTCTGAAACCGCCAACGCTATCACGACGCCCAGAATACCCACGGCGACAAGCGTCCACAGCCATGCCGGAACCAAGCGTCTATCGGTTTCCATCTTGGGATTCCTTCTTGTCCACGGCGATGCAGGCCATGTGCGTCGAGTCGCGCAGCAGCATGCGCCCGTGCGCCAGCGCAATCGGTCCCCAGGCGTCATGCCCGTCGAGGACCTTGGCCTGCGCAATCTGCTCGTAGCCCGCGCGACTCGCCCGAAGCAGGGTCAGCACGCCTTCATCGTCCAGCACATAGAACTTGCCGTCCGCCAGAATGAACGGACCCAGCCCGAACCGGTTCGTCTGGCCGCTCGACCAGACCCGCGTGCCGTCGGGATTGTAGCACACGAATTGCCCCCGCAATGCGCCGGCATCCTTGGGCATGATGCCGAACAGAAGCCCGTCGTGATAGATCGGTGTCTGTTGTTCGCAGGCAAGGCCGTCTTTCGGCCCGTGCTTGTATTCGATGCCGGCGGTAAACATCCCATTTTCCATCCTGACGCGGATCATCATGCCGCCCTCGCCGTAACCGGCCGCCAGAAAGATCCGGCCGTCGTCCAGCGCGACCGGCGACGGCGCGACGACCTTCGCGCTCCACGGCAACTCCCACAACAACGCGCCCGTTTCGCAATCCACGCCGCTGACGCCGCCGACGGCCGCGTACACGTACATGCGCTTTCCGGCGACGACTGCCGGCATCACGGACGAATGCGACATTTTCCACCCGTGCGGATTGGGCGTTTTCCATACCGGCGCCCCGGTTTCAAGGTCTACTGCCATGATCAACGCATCCGGTCCGCCCGGCGCCACAACAAGCCGGGAACCGTCAATCAAGGGACATTGCCCCGTATACCACAAGGGTTCCTCGGTTCCGTATTCGCGCTGAAGGTCCATTCCCCATTTGAAATCGCCCGTGATCGGATCGAGGCACACGACATGGCAGCGCGGACCGATGGTAACCAAGTGTTTTTCCGTGACGGCTGGCACGGTGCGCGACATGCCATGATTCTTCTTCACGACGACCGCATAGGATCGCCGCCAAATCTCGCGTCCGTCCGCAAGCGAGAAACACCGAATCGCGTCCGCCTTGGCCGACTCGTCGTAGTCCAGCACATACACCCGTCCTCCCCATACCGCCGCCCCGGCATATCCCTCGCCCAGTTCGACCTTCCAAAGGAGCGGTGGGCCGCCTTTTCCCCACGAATCGGCAAGCGGAACGCCGTCCTTGACGATGTTGTCGCGATCGGCGCCGCGAAACGACGGCCATGCGCCGGGAAGATCGCCAGGCACGCCCTCGAACGCCTGAAACGTACCGCGAAGATCCACGGGCGCGTCTTCGCCCCGCATGCCCGCCGGCGTGCCGTCCGTACCCGGCACACGAACGTCCGCCGGCGCCGCGGATTCCCGGCCGAACCACGCTGAAAGCGCAAGGACAGCGACAAGGCACGATACCGTTGCCGCTGCGCCTGCCGCCATGTTGCGTCGTGTAAACAATGCCTTCAATTTACTTGTTGCCGATCCGGTTTGTTAGCCATTGTCCCGCCGATTATAGGCATTTTACCGGACCTGATCGATCCTTGCTCATGCCGCCTCGTACTCGTGCGCGTGCTCGTAATCGTGCGCGTGCTCGTGCGTGAAGCAAGGAGTTATGAAAAACTTCCATCGCTTGCGGGACAATCCGGGAAAACGCTGTTACATCCTTTGCGGGAGAACCTGGCGGCCTCAAGATAATTCGTTTTCGGCATCGCGTACGACTCCCTTCCCACCGTTTGTTCCCTGTGGCGGCATCGCTTACAATGCGTCCCCTGTACCGGCAACATGGAAGGAGGACGAACGATGCATAAGCGTTTTCTTCTTGGCGTTCTGTTGGGTTGTTCTGCCACGGCGGCATGGGCCGTACCGGGCGTGCGCGGAGAGTTGATTTTTCCATTGCAGGACAAGCATTGCCACGGCAGCAGCATCGTCGAGTGTCCCAACAGCGATTTGTTGGCCTGCTGGTTCCACGGGTCGGGCGAACGGACCGCCGACGACGTCGCGGTGCTCGGCGCGCGGCTCAAAAAAGGCGCGACCGCGTGGAGTCCCGTGTTTCCCATGGCCGACACGCCGGATTTCCCGGATTGCAACCCGGTCCTGTATATAGACGGCCAGAAGCGGCTTTGGCTGTTCTGGATCTCGGTTCGCGCGGGGTTGTGGGAAAATTCGCTGCTGATGTTCCGCCGCGCGGAGGACTACATGGGCCGCGGAGCGCCCAAATGGTCGTGGCAGGACCTGATTCACCTCAAACCGGGGGAGGACTTCGGCGCCGCTCTGAAGGCGGGCTTCAAGGAACTGGAATTCGATGAATCCATGTGGGCGGGCTATGCGCCGACCTATCCCGACATGCTGGCCGAGGCCGCGAAGGACCCCTTGAAACGGCAACTGGGCTGGATGACGCGCATCCATCCGATCGCCCTGCCGACGGGCCGAATCCTGTTGCCGTTGTATTCAGACGGATTCAACGTGTCGCTCGTGGCGATTTCGGACGATTGCGGCGCGACGTGGCGATGCGGCAAGCCCATCGTCGGCCTGGGACCCATCCAGCCCTCCCTCGTGCGCAAGAAAGACGGAACCATTCTGGCCTACATGCGGGATTCCGGATCGCTGCCACAGCGCGTACTGTTGGCCGGTTCATCCGACGACGGCCAGACCTGGTCCGTGGCGCGCGACGTGGACATCCCGAATCCGGGATCGAGCCTCGAAGTCATTGCGCTGAAAGACGGACGCTGGGTCATGATTTTCAACGACACCGAGGACGGGCGCCACAGACTGGCTCTTGCCATGTCCGACGACGAAGGCCAAACGTGGAAATGGAAGCGCCACATCGAAAACGGAGAAAAGGGCAAGACGTCCTATGCCTATCCTTCGCTGATCCAATCACGGGACGGCCAACTGCACGCCACCTACACGTTCAACGAGGGCGGTAAGTCCATCAGGCACATTGCGCTCGATCCGGATTGGATTGCGGAAGCGAGCAACTGATCCCAGAGACGAGAGGGACTCCGGCCCTCTTTCGCCTTCCCGGCGAAGTCCGCCCCGTCCACTGTCGTTCCGGTTTCACGGCACCCGGCAGGGCTTGCCGCCCGCGGCCGCGGATTTCCATGCGGCCTCGGTGACTTCGATGGTGCGCAGTCCGCATTCGGGCGGCGTCTGCGGCGTGTCCTTGCCGAGAATCGAGTCCACGAAATTGGAATCGGGATTCTTGTCGTATTTCGGAAACTTGATCTTGACCCGCCGTCCGACGGCGTCCTGCTGAACCAGCGTTTCCTTGCCGTCCTGGCGCAGATAAAACGCACCCTTGCTGCCGACGATCGTGTGATCCTCGTACCAGCACGGGGCGTTGCCGATAACCGACATGCTGCCCAGCGCGCCGTTCTCGAATTTCATCGCGAGCGTCGAATTGATGTCCACTTCCGTGCCGAAATTGACCGAATAGGCGGCCACTTCCGTCACCTTCATGCCCGTGACCCACATGACGATGTCCACGAGATGGCTGCCGGAATCGTTGAGCTGGCCGCCGCACGATTCGGCGAGTTTCTGCCGCCACGTGCCCTTCACGGCGCGCAGCCACTCCTGGCTCTGAATGGCCTGGACGTATTGCACCTCGCCGATCGCCCCCTTCGCGATTTGATCGCGGATGTAGCGGAACGCCGGATCGAAATGGCGCTGGTACGAAATCATCAACACCTTCCCGGACGCCTTCGCCTGGGCGATGAGCGTCTTGGCGTGCTTGATCGTGCAGACCATGGGCTTTTCGCTAAGGACGTGCAACCCCGCCTTGAGCGCCGCCATGTTCTGCTCGAAATGGACGTAGTGGGGGCTTTGCACCACGACGCCGTCGAGTTGCTCGTTCTTGAGCATGTCGCGGTAATCCTTGTACACGGGCAATTTGTCCGAACCGGGACAACGCTCGTAGAACCGCTTCAACGACGCCGGACTGGGATCGTTGAGCGCGACGACCTCCGCCTTGCCCGTCGCGTGCATGCGATGCCAATGACCGTGTGAAATGCCGCCCGCCGCAATAAAACCAATACGCAGTTTCTTTGCCATGTTTGCCTTTCCTCCCATCCGTTCACCGGATTTGCCGCGACGCATGGTATCAAGGCCCGTGCGGGAAAGCAAAAAGACAGCGCCGCGTTGACAACCTTCCGCGCATCGCGTAGGCTGGCGCCGGCCAACAATGCAGGAGACGAATCCGCATGAATGCAGGCGAACGCATGCGCGCCACCTATGAATTCAAGCCCGTGGACCACCTGTTCCGCCGGGAATTCTACATCTGGGCGGAGACTATCGAACGATGGAAGGCCGAAGGCTTGCCGGACGATTTCGAGGAACGGAATCTGTTCAATTTCGATCCGCCGGGCATAGTAGACATCGGCTTGAACCTCGGCTGGTGCGAACCGCCTTTTCTGCCGGGATACGAGGATAAAGTAATTCGCGACGAGGGCGGCACCGAAATCATCCAGGATACCGCGGGGCGATGGCTCCGGGTGTTCAAGGGCCGCCGACACGGGTTCATGCCGGACTACATCAGGCATCCGGTGACATCCATGCGCGATTGGGAAAACGAAGTGGCGCCGCGGCTGAATCCGGACGACGCGGACCGCTATGCCGCGCTGAACGGACAATGTATTTATGCCGAAACGCAGCGGCAATCCGGCGGGCTGATGATCCGGCAGGGAATGGTCGGCGGCTACATGTATTTGCGCGCCCTCATGGGGCCGGAAGACTTGCTGGTCGCATTCTGCGAGCAGCCGGACCTCATCCACGCCATGATGCGGCAATGGGCCGCAATCATGAACGAAGGGCTCAAACGCATCCAGGCGCATGTCGAACTGGACGAATTGGCCATGGGCGAGGACATCTGCTATGTGAAGGGCCTTCTCATCTCGCCCGACATGGTCCGCGAATTCCTGCTGCCCTATTACCAAGACGTGGTGGGCAACGCCCGCCGGCGGCAACGGCGCAAACTCTACTTCAACGTGGATACGGATGGGTTCGCCGATAGGGCCGTGCCGCTGTACCTCGAAGCGGGCATGGACGTCATGGATCCGTGGGAGGTCGCCAGCGGATGCGACGTCGTCCGCGCGGGCAGACAGTGGCCCGAACTCGTGCTGACCGGCGGCATTGACAAGCGCGTCCTCGCCGCCGGAAAAGACGCCATCAACAAGCACCTCGAACACATTATCCCCCCCATGCTTGAACGCGGCGGTTACATACCCACCTGCGATCACGGAGTCCCCGTCGAGGTCAGCCTCGAAAATTACCTGTACTACCGCCGCCGCCTGTGTGAAATGGATCATTGGTGATTCGGAATACGGCCGCGGAACTGTCCCTCCCCCGTTTTTCACAAGGACGAAGTGGACGAAGTAGATCAAATGGATAAGATGAACCCGTGAAGGGTTTCTCTTTCCAGGAAAAGTCCACCTCGCCCACCTCGCCCACTTCGCCCACTTCGCCCACTGATTTAGGCGAAAGAGCCTTTTTCGGCCGCGATTCCAGATTTATTTTTCCATTCTTTTGTTTGCGCCGGGTTCCGACAGGATAAAGGGCCAGCCGCGAAACCGGGCCGAACGAGCCGCCTCGCGCAATTTCCGCAGAGACCGGCGGACCGCGCGATGGGCGCTGGACGCGTTTGTGCCGGTCCTTGCGCCCATTTCGGCAAACGTGATGCCCTCGAAAAAGTGCATTTCAAGGCACTGCCGTTCGCGGGCCGTGAGCCGCCGCCCCGCCTCCAGCCGGACCCATCGCAACAGACGGGCTTTTTGGCGGCCCCATTCCAATCCTTCCTCGATGGCTTGTTCATCTTCGTGCCACGGACTCGACTTCTCGCTGATTGATGCAAAGTAGCCGGGGTCGAGCGGTACGACGCGCGGCGCCCGCTTTTTCCTTGACGTTGACATTGGGATCATCCTCCATTCCGGGTTGTACGGCCTGTAAACTCGTTATGCCGTCATGGTGCCCCGGATGCCCCGAAAAATACTTTTGCCGGACTCGCAATTTGCTCGCATTTTTATCGTGTGGACCGGTCGCCGCCGCGCGACGGGATCGCGATGCGGGCGCGAGGAAGGAAAAGAAACGGAAGCGAAGGCGTGATTGTTGCTCGGTGCGCGGGTATCTTACCGGATTTCCGTCCGAAGGTATTCGATCGTCTTGGCGAGACCTTCGCGAAGGGGGACCGTCGGCTCCCAGCCGAGGATGCGTTTGGCTTTCGAGATATCGGGCCGGCGCTGTTTGGGATCGTCGGCATAGGGCAGGGGCACGGTAATGATCGTGCTTGCGCTTCCGGTGAGGTCAAGGATCAGTTCGGCGAGTTCCCGAACGGTGAATTCGCCCGGATTGCCGATATTGACGGGCGCGGTCTCCTCGGATCGGAGCAGGCGGACAAACCCCTCGATGAGATCGCCGACGTAGCAGAAACTGCGCGTTTGCGAACCGTCCCCGTAGAGCGTCAACGGCGCCCCGCGCAGCGCCTGGCACACGAGATTGGTGACCACGCGCCCGTCGTCGGGCCGCATGCGCGGACCGTAGGTGTTGAAGATGCGGACGATGCGCGTGTCGAGGTCATACTGGCGATGATAAGCCATCGTGACCGCCTCGGCGTAGCGTTTGGCCTCGTCGTACACGCTGCGCGGACCGTTGGGATTGACGTTGCCGAAATAGGTCTCGACCTGCGGGTGATGCTCCGGCGGCGGATCGCCGTAAACCTCGGACGTGCTCGCCAGGAAGAACCGCGCGCCCTTCTTGCGCGCGAGGTCGAGCATGACATGCGTGGCGTATGATCCGGCGCGCAGGCAATCGAACGGGATCCGCCTGAAATCGGCGGGACTCGCGGGCGAGGCCAGGTGCATGACGTAATCCACGCGGCCCTCGATGTCACACGAAACGCTTACGTCCTGCTCGACGAACGTGAAGTTCGGATGGCCGAACAGATGTTCGATGTTCTTTCGGCGGCCCGTGACGAAATTGTCGAACACCACCACCGCCAGTCCGTCGGCGATCATGCGATCGCACAGGTGCGATCCCAGAAAACCCGCTCCGCCGCTGATTACGACACGCTCCATAATGGCTCCGTTTCAATGCGTCACACGACGCCGAGTTTTTTCAACACCTTTTCGAGTTGCGCAAATTTGTCCGGCAGCATCGGCGTGAGCGGCAGGCGCAGGACGTTTTCGATCAGGCCCATGCGGGCGAGCGCCGCTTTTACCGGCATCGGATTCGTTTCGATGAAAAGCGCCTTGAACAACGGGAAAAGTTCATAATGAATTTCGCGTGCTTCCTCGAGGTCGCCCGCGCGGAACGCCGCGCACAGGCCGGCGACTTTCGCCGGAACCACGTTCGCCGCAACGGACACGACGCCCGACGCGCCGACCGCCATCATCGGCAGCGTGAGGCTGTCGTCGCCCGACAGGACGTTGATATCGCACAGGTCCAGGATCTGCGACACCTGATCGAGGCTGCCGGAGGCCTCCTTGATCGAGACAATGTTCGGGATTTTGGCTAGTTCGGCGACCGTTTGCGGGAGCAGGCTGATCCCCGTCCGGCTGGGCACGTTATACAACATGATGGGAATGTCGGCCGCCTTGGCCACGGCCGTGTAGTGCGCAATCTGGCCCGCCGGCGTCGGCTTGTTGTAATACGGCGTGATGTGCAACGCCGCGTCGGCGCCCGCCTCCTTTGCATAACGGGTCAGCGAAATCGCCTCGATCGTGCTGTTCGATCCCGTACCCGCGATCACCGGCACACGGCCCGACACACGCTCGACGGCGAAACGGATACACTCCTTCTGCTCGTCGTGCGAAAGCGTCGCCGCCTCGCCCGTGCAGCCGCACGGCACAATGCCGTCGGTCCCCTCGGACAATTGCCAGTCTATGAGACGCCCGTACGCCTCAAAATCAATTGCGCCATTCGCTTTGAACGGCGTCGCCAATGCCACGATGGAACCGCTGAACATGCTTCACAATCCCTTTCCCGATGTTACCCGATATCCGAACACGACTCGCGGGAATTATATATTGTCCGCCGCCTTTGTCCAAATTGCCGCGCCGCCACGGGTTGATCGCATCAAACAGCCTTCGCTGAGAGTTTGTGAATTTATTCGCGCCATCGAAAGCGTGACGCCGAATTCCGATTCGGCCGAGCCATCAATGTCCGTACCGAATCGGAATTCGGCGTTGCAGGCCGTTGTATCGAATTTGTTTACACGCTCTGAGTCGATCATTTTATCCCCTCCTTCCACTTTATACCCTTCATGCCCCCGCCCGTACCCCAAAAAACCTGTTTCATTGATTACTTTATCGCATACAATCTCCAGTGCCATTTTTGCTGTGATCCCCCAGCGGGTTGTGTACCTCCTGACAAAACGGCCCGATAACAAAAATAAGAATAATGCGATCCGGCTGGCGCGGAAAAGACTTGACAAGCGCCAAGGCGGTTGGTATACTTCGCACAATCCGAATGGAATTTGAGTTCGGATTTGTTGTAGCGGCGGAGTGTGAAGAGACAACAAAACCATTGCGGACAGTCCTGAATCGCGGAGACGGAAGGAGGGATGCAGCGGACAGGATTGAAACTCCGAAGACTGTTGCGCGATGATGCGTCAAATACCGAAAAATTGAAGTGTGGAATCAACGCGCCTGAAAGACGGCGCCATGCACGGCGCGGGATTGACCCGCCGGCATGTAACGAGGAGAAAAAGATACCATGAAGAAAAGCATGGCATTACTGTTGGTTGCGGTAACGGTTGCGCTGGCGGTGCCGGCGTTCGCCGAACTGCAGAATGTGGTTGTGGGCGGCGAGATTCGCATCCGCGGCAACTGGTACGATTTCGACAACGATGCAAACGCCCTCGCGCTTACCGAGCAACGCACGCGCCTGAGCGTCCGCGCGGACTTCACCGACAACGTCAGCGCGTTCATCGAACTCGATGAATACAGCATTTGGGGCGAAGAAACCCGTTCGGATTATTTGACGGGCCTTGATTCGCGTCCCCAAGGCGACGTGGCCGTTCACCAGGCCTACATCGAGGCGAAGGAAATGTGGGGCACGGCCCTGAAGGCCCGTATCGGCCGCCAGGAAATCAAACTGGGCGGCAGCATGCTGGTCGGCGCCAATGAGTCCGCGCCCTTCTTCACCGGCCTGTCCTTCGATGCGCTGCGCCTGACCTACGCGACGGATCAGTTCAGCGTGGATGCAATCATGGCGAAGGTTGCCGAAAACAGCCCGGTCCAAGAAGACTCCGATGTTGACCTGTACGGCGTGTATGGCAGCTATCTCGGCATCGAAAACGTCACGTTGGATGCCTACTGGCTGTTCATCCGTGACTCGGGCAGCGTCATTGACGGCGCGATCATCGATCCCGCAAGTGCGGGTTCGCTCGACACCCATACGTTCGGCCTCCGCGGAGCCGGCACGCTTGGCGCCTTCGATTTCGAAGCCGAAGCGGCTTACCAGCTGGTTGATTGGGAGGACATCATTGATTCGTCCGATGCGTGGGCGGTCAACGCCGTTCTGGGTTACACCTTCGACACGACCTATACGCCCCGGGTGTTCCTGTCCGGCGCGGCCTACTCCGGCGACGATGACAACGACAATCTGTCCTTCAACCGCCTGTACTCGGATATCCGGTACAGCAAGGTGCTGGACACGCTGCTGAACAACGCCATGACCAATTTCTGGACGGTCCAGGGCGGCGTCAGCGTCATGCCGGTCGAGAAAGTCAAGCTGGAACTGAGCGGCGGCTACTTCGCGCGCGTCGAAGACTACAACACCGACAACGATGAAATCGGCGCCGAAATCAACGTCTCCGGTCTGTACAAGTACTCCGAAGACCTTGCGATCAAGGCCGGTTACACCCACTTCTTCAACCTGGGCGACAACGATGTGGCCCCGTTGGAAACGTTTTCCAATAGCAATCTCGCCATCACGGACGACGTCAACTACTTCTACGCCGAGACCCAGATCAAGTTCTAAGGCTCTCGCGTAAAGCAACGCAGGTATCGGGAACCCCCGCGGACTTCCGCGGGGGTTCCTGTTTCGGTTCGCAACATTCGCGTATTCCTCTTATGTTTCCATTCGGAAGCTGTTGCGCGTCGCGCTCAATGACCCCATGGCCCATTTGATTTCCGGCGCGTCCGTTTGCTATGCTATTTGCCGTTCTGTTTTTTAGATGCGGTGCGCGGCGTGCGCACGGAGCCTCGACCGTTCAGAGGGCGGGGCGTTTTGTTTTGTTCATAAACACAGAGTGGCGCCATTCATGGCACTGATGAAAGTTGGACTGGTCGGCTGCGGCAACATCGGCGCCGACTTGTGCATAGCGTTGCAGAAGGGCACGATCCCGGCGGAAATCGTCGCGTTGACGGATATTGACGAAAACCGCGCGAAAGTGCTCCAGCGGACGTTCCAGTTGAACGCGGCCATTTGCGCGCTCGACGAAAACGTGTCGTCGTCGGACTTCGTCATCGAATGCGCGGTAGCCGGCGCGGTACGGGATGTCGTCGAGGCGTGCCTGCGCCATCGCAGGGACTGTCTGGTGATGAGCGTGGGCGGGCTGCTGCAATGTTCGGACCTTCGCGACCGCGCGCGGGAAGCCGGTATCCAGGTGCGGATTCCCTCCGGCGCTTTGTGCGGGCTGGACGGCATTCGCGCGGCGATGGAGGCGGGCCTGCACAGCGTGACGCTGACGACGCGGAAGCCGCCGAAGGGTTTGGCGGGCGCGCCGTATTTGGCGGAGCGCGGCATTTCGCTGGACAACCTCGCGGAGCCGCTCGTGATTTTCGAGGGAAACGCGCTGGATGCGTTCCAGTCCTTCCCGCAGAACGTGAACGTGGCGGCGGCGCTGAGTTTGACGGGCATCGGCCCAAAGGAAACGCGGGTGCGGATCATCGCGGACCCGCGGGCAACGGTCAACAGCCACGAGGTCGTGGCGGAAGGCGCCTTTGGGCGCCTGCAAACGGTAACGGAAAATCTGCCGTCGCCGCGCAACGCGAAGTCGAGTTATCTGGCCTCGCTGAGCGCGTGCGCGGAATTGCGCGCGGCGGCCATGGCGTTCGCGGCGCGCCGGAGTTGAATCGGGCAGCGAACCGACGACGGTTTGGGAGAAAAAGACATGTACGCAGTAGTGGCAACCGGCGGCAAACAGGAAAAAGTATTCGTGGACGACACGATCCGCGTCGAATTGATTGACGCGCCGGTCGGCGAGACGATCGAGTTGCGTCCCGTGCGGCTTTTGGTCAAGGACGACGGCATCGTGAGCGATCCGGCGGCCCTGGCGGACGCCAAGGTGGTCTGTCATGTGCTGAAGCAGGGCCGCGGCCGCAAAATCCGCGTCTACAAGCGCAAGCGGAAGAACAATTACCACCGGACGCAGGGCCATCGCCAGGCGTTTACGGAACTCAGGGTCGTCGAGATCGCCGGTTGACGTTTTTCCGGTTCGATCAAACCGCAACGGGAACATGACCCGGGCCGGGAGGCCCGGTGAGGCAGGAGACGAGTCATGGCGCACAAGAAATCGGGCGGCAGCGCGCGCAACGGCCGCGACAGCAACGCGCAGCGGCTGGGCATTAAAAAGTATGGCGGCCAGCAGGTCGTCGCGGGCAATATCCTGGTGCGGCAGCGCGGAACGAAATTCCATCCCGGCCGCAACGTGGGCATCGGCGGCGACGACACCCTGTTCGCGCTGGCGGACGGCGTCGTCCATTTCCGCCATCAGAGCAAGCAACGCCAGTGCATTGACGTGCTTCCCGCGGCCAAGGCCGAGTAGCGTTCCATTTTCGTTTCCCGATAAAAGGCAACGCCTCCCATGCTGGTGGATCGCGCAAGGATCAAAGTCGTCGCCGGCGCCGGGGGCAACGGCTGTTGCGCCTTCCGGCGGGAGAAATATGTGCCCCGAGGCGGCCCCAGCGGCGGCGATGGGGGCGACGGGGGCGGCGTCTATTTCGTCGCGGACGAACAACTCGCTTCCCTGCTCGACGTGAAATACCATTCCGTCTGGAAGGCGGGGCGCGGCGAGCACGGCCAGGGCAGCGACTGCCACGGCCGGACGGGTGAAGACGCCATAGTCCGCGTGCCGCCCGGAACCGTGGTTCGCGACTACAACACAGGGGAGATTGTGGCCGATCTTGTCGAACCCGGCCGGCGTTTTCTCGCGGCCCGCGGGGGACGCGGAGGCAAGGGCAACGCCCGGTTTGTCACGTCCACGGACCGCGCGCCGCGTTTTGCGGAACTCGGCGAACCCGGCGAGGAACGCGAATATCTCCTCGAACTGAAAGTCATCGCGGAAGTCGGCATCGTGGGGTTGCCGAACGCCGGCAAATCCACCTTCCTTGCCGCTTCGACCGCCGCCCGGCCCAAGATTGACAGTTATCCGTTCACGACGCTTTCGCCCAATCTGGGCGTCGCCATGCTCTCCGGCCATCGCACGCTGACCCTTGCCGACATCCCCGGCATCATCGAGGGCGCCGCGCAAGGCAAGGGACTCGGCCACGATTTCCTGCGCCACATCGAACGGACCCGGGTGCTCTTGTTTCTCATCGATCTCGGCGACGAGGACCCCCTACGAACACGCGGCATCCTCGAAAACGAACTCGCACAGCACAGTCCTGTCTTCGCGGAACGTCCGCGCGTTTATGCGTTGAACAAAGCCGATGTGCCGGAGAACCGCGCGCGGTTCGCCGGGCTGGCGCCCCTGTTTGGAAAACCGCACTGCATTTCCGCCGCCACGGGCGAAGGAATGGACGCGTTGCTCGAGGAACTGTGGGCCGCCGTGGATCGTCTTCGGCGGGAACCGGCGATCCAAGAGCAGGAACCCGGGGAAATGGAGTATACTTACGAACCGCCGTTTACGGTCGAACGGCTCAAGAACGGTTTTCGGATCGCTGGACGACGGCCGTTGCAGGCCGCGCAGATGACCAATTTCGACAACGAGGCCGCCGTGCGGCATTTTCACGACCGCCTGAAACGGATGGGCGTGTTTCGCGCCCTCAAACGGATGGGCGCCGAAGCCGGACAAACCATTGCGATAGGGGATGTCGAATTTGAATACCATCCCGACTGACATCAAAACGCTGGTCATCAAAATCGGCACGACGCTCTTGAGCGACAAGCGGCCCTTCGATGCGCGGCTTCTCGAGGGAATCGTCGCGGACGTGGCGCGCCTGAAACGCGATCGCGGCATGAACGTGCTGATTGTGTCGTCGGGCGCCATCGGCTGCGGAATGAACGCGCTCGGACTGTCCGAGCGTCCGAAACCGCTGCCGCTCAAGCAGGCCACCGCCGCCGTCGGACAGGCCGCGCTGATGCACATCTACGAAACACTGTTCCGCGCCGCGGGCGGCGGAATCAAGACCGCGCAGGTGCTGTTGTCCGCTTCGGATCTCGACAACCGGCAGACCTACCTCAACGTGCGCAACACCATTCACGCCCTGTTCGACATGGGAACGGTTGTGCCCATCGTCAACGAAAACGATTCGACCGCGACCGAAGAACTCAAATTCGGCGACAACGACACGCTTGCCGCGAAGATTGCGGCGAAGATAGACGCGGATCTCTTGATTATCCTCAGCGATGTGGACGGCCTGTTCGACAAGAATCCCGCGCGCTACAAGTCGGCGAAACTGATCGAGCGCGTGGAAGCCATCACGCCGGAAATCGAAGCCCTCGCGGGCGACACCGTCGTCGAGACCTCCGTCGGCGGCATGAAAACGAAACTCGCGGCGGCCAAAATCGCGTGCAGCGCGGGCTTGCCGGTCGTGCTGGCCAACGGACGCGCCCCGCATATCATCCCCGATGTGCTCGAAGGCCGCGCGCGCGCGACGTTGTTTTCTGCGTCGGCGGACGTGCTGCCGCACCGCAAGCGATGGATTGCCTTTGGCCGCAAGGCGCAAGGCGCGGTGTGCATTGACGACGGGGCGCGCGCGGCGTTGCTCGAACGGGGCAAAAGCCTTCTGGCGGCCGGTATCGTGGGCGTGCAGGGCCGTTTCGCGGCCGGGGCCGCCCTTAAGGTGCTCGATGCGGCGGGCCGCGAAATCGCGCGCGGGCTCACCAATTATTCCAGCGGGGAATTGGAGCAGATAAAGGGAAAGTCAAGCCAAAAGATCCGGGCCATTCTCGGACAGAAAGACTTCGACGAAGTGATCCACCGGAACAATTTGGTGGTGTTGCCGTAGTTCTCTTGGTGTAAACCCGGTAATGTATAATAAACGCCCAATGGCGGGCGCCGATACATCGGCGCTCTGGAGTTTGTACATTTTAGTCCGATGGACTTTA